>JANOKR010000317.1:0-2706 GCA_031419315.1 Betaproteobacteria bacterium | reverse complement strand
CTGCAGATCCCGGCCAAGTCGATGCTCATGAATGCCAAGGTCGGCCAGCGGCTGGTCGATGGCTGCACGCTCGCCGAGCAACGTGCCGACCAAGCCGCGCAGGCGCCTGTCGAAAGCAGCACGCTCGGCATCGCCGTCGCGCCACGCTGAGATCAGATCGAGGCTTCAAGGCGCCACCGAACCCAGCGCCCCATAAGCGTGGTTCAGCCACAGCTTGAGGCGCTGGCGCTCCATCAACCCCAAGCCCGGGCTGTCGACGGCGTTGTTGTTGCGCGCGGCCCAGAAGCTGGCATTGCGGGCGTCGATCTTTTGCACCACGGCTTCGTGCAGGCGCTTCAGGTCGATGACCTTGGCGCCGAGTCCGATCGCGCGATCGAGTTCACCCGAACGTTCGAGCTGGCCGAAATCGTCGCCGCGGATCTGGTTGCGCACGATGACGTAGTTCAGGCGCTGGCCAAAGCGGTCGAGCAGGCGCTGCAACAGCGTCACCGAATCGCGCCCGGCGTCCATCACATGCCAGTACTGCAAGTCGATGCCCGACAGGTTGGCCATGTCGAGCACGCCCGACTCTTCCATCCACCGCACCAGCGCGTCGTGAGTCTGCGCCGCCAGGTCGACGAGCACGCGCCGGCCGGGCTGGTCGACAGCGGCTTCGATGATGGCGTCGAGCGCTTCGTATCTGTCGACCAGCGCCGGGGATGCGTAGTCAGCGTAAAAGCGCATCAACGAGCCATGCGAGCGGTCGGTATCGAAACCGACAAAGGGCAATTGGTGGTCGATGAAATACTGCGCCAGCAGGCGCGAGACCATCGACTTGCCGACGCCGCCCTTTTCACCACCGATGAGGTGGATCTTGGCAAGCGTTGGATTTTTCAGGGTCGGGATTTCCATGGGCTCTCTTCTCGGTGGCTGATCTTGAGCAAATGTGGCTTTGCCACTTTGCTCAATCCCCGCGGGGGGCGGCCGGCTTCGGCCGGCCTTGGGGCGCTCGCTCGGGATTGGATTTTGCACGCCGCAGCCGTGCCAGCAAAAACAACACCACGCCCAGGTTGACCAGGTTCCAGGCAACGCCGTTGACAAAGGCCGCCGTGTACGAACCCGTCAGGTCAAAAATCTTGCCCGACATCCAGCCGCCCAGCGCCATGCCGAGCAGCGTGCACATCAGCACCGTGCCGACCCGTGCGCCGGCTTCGGCGGGCGGGAAATGTTCGCGCACGATGATCGCGTAGCTGGGCACGATGCCGCCCTGGAACAGGCCGACCAGCGCCGAGATCAGGTACAGCGAAACCAGGCCGTCGAAGGGGATGAACAGCAGCAGCGCCAGGCCTTGCAAGACCGAGCCGAGCAGCAAGGTGCGGATGCCGCCGATGCGGTCGCAGATGGCGCCGGATATCAAGCGGCTGGCGATGCCGCAGGCGAGCATCAGCGACAACATCTGCGCCCCACGCGCGGCGCCGTAACCGAGGTCGCCGCAGTAGGCCACGATGTGCACCTGAGGCATCGACATCGCCACGCAGCAGGCGACACCGGCCACACACAGCAGGCTCTGTGCCGCGCCCATCGACAAAGCAAACGGCCGCTGCGACGGCGTCGCTGCATTGGCGCGCTGCGCCGGCGCGGCCACCGCCGCAGGCGGCCGCGGGCGCAGCATCAGGGCCAACAGCGGCATCGTCACCGCACAGAAAACCGCGAGGCCAAAATAGGCCGACCGCCAGCCCGCGGTTTCAACAAAGTGCTGCACGATCGGCGGCCAGACGGCGCCTGCCAGGTAGTTGCCGCTCGCACAAATGGCCACCGCGATACCGCGCCGTTTGACAAACCACAACGAGGTGTCGGCGATCAGCGGCGCAAACGTCGTCGAGCAGCCGAGCAGCCCGAGCAGCACGCCGTGCACGATCGCAAAGACCCACACGCTTGGCGCCATCGCCGCGGCGGCAAAGCCCAAGCCGAGGCCGGCACCGCCGATCAACGCCGGCAGCATCACGCCAAAACGATCGGCGAGTTTGCCCATCACGATGCCGCCGAGGCCAAAGCCGATCATCAGCAGCGTGTAAGGCAGCGAAGCATCGGCACGCGCGACGCCAAACTCGGCCTGCACCGCAGGCAGCACCACCGAGACGACGTACATCGCACTGCTGCCAATGGTCATCAGCGCCAGCGTCACTGCCAGCCGCGTCCAGGCGTAGCGGCTATCGGCGGTGTGGTTCATCCTGCCAGCGCCGCCAGCGCCTCGGCTTCACGCTCGGGTGTCAGGCCGGCTTTGCTGAAGACCTGCGCGTCGGCAGGCAGGCCGCGGTACCAGGCGAGGGTGTCGGCGACTGTCACCTCAAGTGGACGGTTAGACAAGCCGACACCTAGCGCCGCCGACACATCGGTGCTGGCGAACTTTGCGTACTCGCCGCCAGGCGGCATCCAGATCGGCAGGTCGTTCCAGGGTTTGAGGCCGAGCCGCGTCACCGCGTCGGCATTCGCCCAGGCCCAGTGCGGCTTGCACCCGGCCACGCGCGCGCAGGTCTCAAACACCTCGCCGAGCGTCCACTGCCCCGGCGGCGACACCACATTGAAGCGCCCTTGCCGGCCGGCTTCGAGCCCGTCGAGCATGAAGGCCGCGAGGTCGCGCGCGTCGATGAACTGGGCTGGTTCGTCGGGCGCACCGGGCACCAGCACCGCTTCGCCGTCTGCGGCCCGCGCGATGCGCGCCGGCCA
>JANOKR010000316.1:0-4059 GCA_031419315.1 Betaproteobacteria bacterium | reverse complement strand
CGAGTCGGCCGGCCCGTCGATCCCCGTCGAGATCCAGGGCCTGACCGAAGTGCCGCGCGCGGGTGACGACTTCATGGTCCTCACCGACGAGCGCCGGGCGCGTGAGATCGCGACCTTCCGCCAGGGCAAGTACCGCGAAGTCACGCTCAACCGGCGCCAGGCGGCCAAGCTCGAGAATATGTTCGAGGGCATGGGCGAAGGCCAGGCGCAGACCCTGAGCCTGATCGTCAAGGCCGACGTGCAGGGCTCGCAAGAAGCGCTGGCGCAGTCGCTACTCAAGCTCAGCACGCCCGAAGTCAAGGTGCAGATCGTGCACGCCGCGGTGGGTGGCATCAGCGAGAGCGACATCAACCTGGCGATCGCGTCGAAGGCGGTCGTCATCGGCTTCAACACGCGCGCCGACACGGGTGCGCGCCGTCTTGCCGAAGGCAATGGTGTCGACCTGCGTTACTACAACATCATCTACGACGCCGTCGATGAGATCAAAGCCGCGATGGCCGGCATGCTCGCCCCCGAGCAACGCGAAGAGACGATCGGCACTGCCGAGATTCGCACCGTCTTTGTGGCCACCAAGATCGGCACCATCGCCGGTTGCATGGTCACCGCAGGCCAGGTCACACGCAACGCCCGCTTCCGCCTGCTGCGCGAGAACATCGTCATCTACACCGGCGAGCTCGATTCGCTCAAGCGCATGAAGGACGATGTGCGCGAGGTCAAGGAAGGCTTCGAGTGCGGTATCAAGCTGAAGAACTACACCGATATCAAGGAAGGTGACCAGCTTGAGTTCTTCGAGGTGAAGGAAGTTGCACGCACCTTGTAGTGCGGCGATTGACTCATCCGAGCCAACCCCGCCCACTGCAAAGTCGGCGGGGTTTGTGCTTCTGAGGGCCGAACCCCCATGCGCCATAAAAAAAGCCGATCCATCCCGAACCGCGGCCTGCGTGTGGCCGACCAGATCCAGCGTGACGTGGCCGGGCTGATCCGCGCGCTGAAAGACCCGCGGGTGGGCATGGTCACGATCAATGCGGTCGAGGTCACGCCCGACTACGCCCATGCCAAGGTGCTCTTTTCGGTGCTCGTTGGGGATGCCGAAGAAACCGCAGCTGGCCTGAATGAAGCCGCCGGATTTTTGCGCAACGGCCTGTTCAAGCGGCTGGCGATCCACACCGTGCCGACGCTGCACTTTTTGTTCGACCGCACGACAGAACGTGCCGCCGACCTGAGCGCGCTGATCGTGCTTGCCAACGCGACACGCGCGAAGGAAGACTGAGCGTGAACACGAACACGAACACGAACACGAACGTGCAACTCAGCGCCCGCCCCAGAGTCCAGCGCCGGCCGGTGCACGGCGTACTGCTGCTCGACAAGGCGGTCGGCTTGTCCAGCCACGACGCGCTGTACAAGGCCAAGCGATTGTTCCGTGCCGAAAAGGCCGGCCACACCGGCACGCTCGATCCGCTCGCCTCGGGCCTGCTGCCGCTGTGTTTTGGTGCCGCGACCAAATTTGCCCAGCTCAGCCTGGATGCCGACAAGCGATATATGGCGACCTTGCATCTCGGCCAGACCCGGCGTGGCGGTGATCTCGAAGGTGAGGTCCTGCAACAGCGGCCGGTGCAGGTCGACCGCGCCGCAATCGACGCTGCGCTGGCGCGCTTCACAGGTGCCATCGAGCAGGTGCCGCCGATGCAGTCGGCGCTCAAATTCCAGGGCCGTGCGCTGTATGAATACGCGCGTGCCGGGGTCGAGATCGAACGCGCGGCGCGCAGCGTCGTGATCCGCCGGCTCGACATCGTGCGGTGGCAAGCGACGCCGAACCCTGAAATCCTGGTCATCGATGTGACCTGCAGCAAAGGCACTTATGTCCGCACGCTGGCCGAAGAGATCGGCGAGATGCTCGGCTGCGGCGCGCACCTGAGCGCGCTGCGCCGGCTCGCCAGCGGGGCCCTAACGCTTGAAGCGGCGGTCACACTCGACGCGCTGGCGGCACTCGACGAAGCCGGCCGCGACGCATTGCTGCGGCCGGCCGATGCGCTGCTCGAAGACTGGCCCGTGGTGCGCCTGCCCGACGACGAAGCCGGGCGGTTTTTGTCCGGCCTGCGGCGCCGGGTGTCGCTTGCCGATGCGCCGGCGGTGCGTGTTTACGGCCCGCAGCAGCGGGCCTTTCTGGGCAGTGCCCATATCTGCGGCGGTGAACTCATCGCCGACCGACTTTTGAGTCCACCCGAGGTACAGGCGTTGATCGCCTGAATGAAGCCATCATGAACAAGCAGATCCGCAACATCGCCATCATCGCGCACGTCGACCATGGCAAGACGACCCTGGTCGATCAGTTGCTGCGCCAGAGCGGCACCTTCCGCGAAAACGAAAAAGTCGCCGAGCGCGTGATGGACAGCAACGACCTCGAGCGCGAACGCGGCATCACGATCCTGGCCAAGAACTGCGCCGTGACCTGGAAGGGCACCCACGTCAATATCGTCGACACCCCCGGCCACGCCGACTTCGGCGGCGAGGTCGAGCGGGTGCTGTCGATGGTCGACGGTGTGCTGCTGCTCGTCGACGCGGTTGAAGGCCCGATGCCGCAGACCCGTTTCGTCACGCGCAAGGCGCTTTCGCTGGGCCTCAAACCCATCGTTGTGGTGAACAAGGTCGACCGGCCGGGATCGCGGCCCGACTATGTGATCAACGCCACCTTCGACCTCTTCGACAAACTCGGCGCCACCGAAGACCAGCTCGACTTTCCGGTGATCTACGCCTCGGGCCTGAACGGCTGGGCGACGATGGAAGCGAATACCGTCGGCACCGATCTGGCGCCGCTGTTCGATGCCGTCCTGGAGTACGTGCCGCCGCACGATGGCGACGAAAACGAGCCGCTGCAGTTGCAGATCTGCTCGCTCGAATATTCCAGCTATGTCGGCCGCATCGGTGTCGGCCGCATCCACAGCGGCATCCTGCGCCCGCTGATGGACATGCTGATGTACGAAGGCCCCGACAGCGTGCCGAAGAAGGTGCGCGTCAACCAGATCCTCAAGTTCGAAGGCCTCGAGCGCAAACCGGCCGACAGCGCCGGCCCGGGCGATATCGTGCTTGTCAACGGCGTCGAAGGGATTGGCATCGGTGTCACGCTGACGAGCATCGACGAGCCGCGCCCGCTGCCGATGTTGAAGATCGACGAGCCGACGCTGACGATGAATTTCTGTGTCAACAACTCACCCCTGGCCGGCCGTGAAGGCAAGTTTGTCACCAGCCGCCAGATCCGCGACCGGCTCGACCGCGAGTTGCAATCCAACGTCGCTTTGCGTGTCGTCGATACCGACGAAGACGGCATCTTCGAAGTCGCCGGCCGTGGTGAGCTGCACCTGACGATCCTGCTCGAAAACATGCGCCGCGAAGGTTACGAGCTGGCGGTGTCGCGCCCGCGGGTGGTGTTCCACGATGTCGGCGGTGAAAAACACGAGCCGATCGAGTTGCTCACGGTGGACCTGGAAGATACCCATCAGGGCGGCGTGATGCAGGAGTTGGGCTTGCGCAAGGGCGAACTCGTCGATATGCAACCCGATGGGCGCGGCCGCGTTCGTCTGGAGTACCGCATCCCGGCGCGCGGGCTGATCGGTTTCCAGAATGAATTTCTGAACCTGACCCGCGGCACCGGGCTGGCCAGCCACATCTTCGACGGCTACGAAGCCTTCAAGGGCGAGATCGAGGGCCGCAAGAATGGCGTGCTGATCAGCCAGGACGACGGCGAAATCGTGACCTACGCCTTGGGCAAACTCGACGACCGCGGGCGCATGTTCGTGAAGGCCGGCGACCCGGTCTACGAAGGCATGATCGTCGGTATCCACTCGCGCGACAACGACCTCGTCGTGAATGCGGTGCGCGCCAAGCAGCTGACCAACTTCCGCGTCAGCGGCAAGGAAGATGCGATCAAGATCACGCCGCCGATTCAGCTGTCGCTGGAGTACGGCGTCGAGTTCATCGCTGACGACGAGTTGGTCGAAATTACGCCGAAGGCGATCCGGATTCGAAAGCGCCATCTGAAGGAACATGACCGGAAGCGCGCTA
>JANOKR010000315.1:0-15512 GCA_031419315.1 Betaproteobacteria bacterium | reverse complement strand
ACGCTCGTCGAGCGGCGGTGGTGGCGGTGGCCGCGGCCGGCCGGGTGGTGGCGGCGGCGGTGGCGGTCGCCCACCGGCGCGGCCAAGCAGCCCGCGCCGCTAAAAGCCCGCGGCCGGCGCGGCGACAATCGGCTGATGTTGCCGCCGTCGTCGTCGCCCTCCCCGCCCTTCGCACCCTTCGCGCCCAACCCGCCGACATCACCAGCACCACTGCGCATCGCCATCGTGCAGCCGGTGATGCACTGGTCGGGTAACGACAACACATGCGCGGTATTGGCGGCGATCGAAACCGCCGCCGCTGCCGGCGCGCAGCTCTGCCTGTTCCCTGAACTGGCGGTCACCGGCTTTCACCGCCAGATCGCAGCGCAGGCCCAGCCCGCGCTGGTCAGCGGCTGGATGCAAGCGATCGAAGCCGCCTGTGCGCGGCACGCAATCGCTGCCAGCGTCGGCGTGCCGACTTTTGGCGACGACCCGGCGAAAAAAATCTTCAACAGCCAGGTCTTCATCGATACACGCGGCCAGCGTCTGGCGACGGTGCACAAGACCGGCCTCACCGACCCCGAGGCGACCTTTTTCACGCGCGGCGATTCGCTCTCGGATTCGCGTCCGGTTTCGGGCTCGGTTTCGCGCCCGGTGGTGACACTGCTTGGCCAGCGCATCAGCGCCGTGATCTGCCGCGAGATCGAAGACCTGGACGCGGTCTGTGCACAATGGGCCGCGGAGATGACCCCAGCGATGCCGCACGCGATGCCCAACCCGATGCCGCAGATCATCGTCTGGCCCGGCCTGATGTCGCCCGACCCCGACAAACCACCAACCGACCCGCCGTGGCATGTGCAGGATGCGCAGCGACTCGCCCGCCGCACCGGCGCGTTTGTGTTGCAAGCCAACTGGCCGATGTCGCTGAACGATCCCGATCGCAGCGCCAAGACCGGCGCCAGCGTGGTCATCGGCCCCGACGGCAACATCAATTTCACACTGCCCGAGGCGGCCGCCGGCTTAGGCGTCTTCACGCTCGGTGCGACCACCTTCGAATGGCACGCCGATGAAACTTGAGCCGCCGCATTTCATGCGCTGGTTGCCCGAATGGCGCCAGCCCGGCACCGTGCGGGCGGATCTGCTCGCCGGCCTGACCGGTGCAGTCGTGGTGTTGCCGCAGGGCATGGCCTTCGCCACGCTGGCCGGCTTGCCGCCGCAATACGGCCTGTATGCGGCGATGCTGCCCTGCATCGTCGCGGCGCTGTTTGGCTCGAGCCGCCTGATGGTCACCGGCCCGGCGAATGCGATCTCGTTGACGACGATGGCGCTCATCGCGCCGCTGGCCGTGGTCGGGTCGCCGGACTATGTTCGGCTGGTGCTGACGTTGACCTTCCTGGTCGGCGCGATGCAGTTGGCTCTGGGCCTGGCACGGGTCGGCGCGGTCGTCGACAAGGTGCCACATTCGGTGATCGTGGGTTTCACCGCCGGCGCTGCAATCCTCATCGTCAACAGCCAGCTCGGCGCGATGTTGGGCTTGGCCCTGCCGCGTGGCACTTCGGTGCTGAGCAATGTGCAGGCGGCCATCGCGCAGATGGCGGCCGTGCAGTGGCCGGCCGTCATCGCAGCCGGCGCCACCGTGCTGGCTGCGCTGCTCTGGCGGCCGCTGAATCGCTGGGTGCCGGCGATGCTGGTGGCGGTGGTCGCCGGCACGCTGGTGGCGATGGCGCTCGGTGCATGGATGCCGCAGTGGCCGAAGCTGGCCACCGTGCAGGCGCTGCCCGGCGCGCTGCCGCCGCTGTCCTGGCCCGACCTGTCGATCGACACCGTGCGCAGCCTCTTCGGCGCGACACTCGTGATGACCCTGCTCGCGTTGACCGAAGCGGTGGCGATTGCCAAGGCGGTGGCGCGCAAGTACGGCGACACGCTCGACGGCAACCGCGAGTTCATCGGCCAGGGCCTGGCCAACGTCGTTGGCGCGTTTTTCTCCGCCCTGCCCGCCAGCGGCTCGTTCAATCGATCGGGCGTGAATGTCGAATCCGGCGCGCGCACGCCGCTGGCCGCCGCAAGTGCTGCGGTCTTCCTCGTGTTGATTCTGTTTCTCGTCGCACCCTGGGCGCGGCTGCTTCCGCTGGCGGTGATCGGCGGCCTGCTGCTGGTCGTCGCCTGGGGCCTGATCGACTGGCGCGAGATCGCGCGAATGTGGCGCGAAGAGCCCGCCGAACGCGCGCCACTGGCGGTGACGCTGGTCGGCACCGTGACGCTGTCGCTCGAATGGGCGATTCTGCTCGGCATCACCACCGCGCTGATCACAAGGCGCCTGTCGCGGCCGGCTTGAGCGTAAATGGCCGCGCCGCCATCGCCCAAAGACGAACAAAACTTGTGCTGCTGGCGACGTGGCGCGAGTGGCGGTCGTCGGCCTCGCGGTCGTTCCTGAAATGGTGAAAGAAGCCGCCGCTCGGGTCGAACGCGCACGGCTCGCAAAAGCACCGCGTGTGCTGCACAGGTTCGAGCACGGCACCTCGGCTACGGAAGTCAGGTTGTGGCGGGATCACCTTGGTCGCGCCGCGGGGTTTTGGCAGCGGGCCTCGCGTCGGGCTTGGAGGCACCAGCAAGCGCCAAGCGGCGCGGCAGCATGACCTGAGTCAAACCCACCGCGCTGCGCGTTGCCTAGAGTCTCGACGAGGACTTCCCAGCATCGAAACATGCGTTCCATCAAGCGCCCCGCCGCCATCACCGGCACCACGCTGTTGCTCGCCGCGCTGGCTTGTGCGCTGCTGCGCTTGTGGGTCCTGCTGGTGACGGTGGTTTGACCCGGCCACGCCCGTGAGCCCGGGGATCTCGTCGCTCGATGCCCAGGCGCCGAGCCTGGCGGTGGCCCTGGGCGCGGGCCTGCTGATCGGCATCGATCGCGAGCGGCGCAAGGGCCAGGGCGACGACCGCAGTGCGGCGGGACTGCGCAGCTTTGCGGTCGCCGCGGTGATCGGCGCGCTGGCTCAAAGCCTGGGCACGCCGGGGCTGGTCATCGCCGGGACGTTGCCGGTGCTCATGCTGTCGGCGCTGGGCTACTGGAAAAGCCGCTCCAGCGATCCCGGGTTGACGACCGAGTTGGCCCTCTTTGTGACCTACCTGATCGGCGTGTTGGCGGTGCCGTCCCCGGCCCTGGCCGCCGCCTGCGCGGCAGGCCTGGCCGCGCTGCTGGCAGCTCGCGACGGCATGCACCGCTTTGCAACGCAGTGGTTGACCGAGGAAGAGTTGCACGACGGCCTGCTGCTCGCCGCGCTCGGCCTCATCGTGCTGCCGCTGATTCCGGCACGGCCGATCGCTGCGCTGGGCGGCATCGATGCCCGGCTGCTGGCTGCGCTGGTCGATGCCCATGCGCCGGTGGCCTCGCTCGCCGCGATGCATGCCGCCGGCAGTTTGCCGCTCGACCATGTCGTGCATGGAGTGTCGATCGCGATCAGCGCCAACTCCATCACCCGCGCCGTCGTCGCCGCGATCAGTGGCGGGCGGCTCTTCGCGCTGCGTGTCTCGGCAGCACTGGCGCTGAGCCTGGCTTTGGCCTGGTCGGTGGCTTGGTTGGTTGCCGGCGCGGTTGCCTGATCTATTGTTTCAGCGGTGGCGCGGGCCGTCGTCGGCGGCACGCTGGCAGCGCATACACAGCCGTGCCTGCGGCAGCGCGCGCAGCCGGGCCAGGCCGATCGGCGCCTGGCAGGTCTGGCAGATGCCAAAGACGCCCGCTTGCCGGCGCTGCAAAGCGGCATTCACCTCGTCGAGTTCCTGCTGCTCGCGTGTGCGAAGGTGGGTCTGAAGTTCGGCATAGTTGGTCATGGCGGAGCGCGACTTCGAGGCTGCATTGCAACGCACTCTAGAACCGGCGCCAGGCACCCGGCTTGTCGAAGATCAAGCCGCAGCGCGCAGCATTGCGCACACTGGTCAGCCAGCGCAAGTGATGCGCCTGGAGCCTCAAATGGAACATCTAACGCTCAGAGTCATCCGCGACGAACATGCAGCGCTCGAAGCGATGTTGCGCTCGCTGCTGTTGCTGCTGGCGCAACACCGGCGCCAGGGCAGCACGCCCGATTTTTCAGTGCTGCGCGCGATGCTGTTCTACATCGACGAGTTCCCCGAGCGGCTGCACCACGCCAAAGAAACCCGGCTGCTCTTCCCGCGCCTGCGCATGCGCAGCAACAAGGCCAACAAGGTGCTCGATCGGCTCGACCGCGAACATGCCAGCGGCGAGCGCGCGATCCGCGACCTCGAGCACGCGCTGCTCGCATTCGAAGTCATGGGCGAAACCCGGCGCGACGCCTTCGAAGACGAAGCAAAACAGTATGTCGAGTTTTACCTCGCGCATATGCGGACCGAGGAGCAAGAGATCCTGCCGCTGGCACGCGAGGTCCTGCTGCATGAAGACTGGACGCTGCTCGACGCCGCGTTTTCGCTCAACCGCGATCCGCTCACCGGGCATCCCCCGGCCGACGAATACCGCGCGCTGTTTACGCGGATCGTGAACCTGGTGCCAGCGCCGCTGGGCCTGGGTTGAAACCAGCGCCGATGAGGTCGCGCGTGTGGGCGTCCGTCCGACCGATCGGCCCCGTGGCCCAGACACCGCAGCGCTCTGGCTCCAGGCATGGCTATCGCTCGGTGAAGCGCAGCCGGTGGCAGGCCGGCACCAACCCGACAACCCATTTGGAGGCACTGTGCCGAAGCTCTCGAAACACTGGTGCCTGGCCCTGCTGGTCGTCGCCGCCCTCGCCGGTGTAGGCCGCGCGTCGGCCGACGACAAAACCGCGAAGCCCGTCGAGCGCGATATCGGCGGCGACCACTTTGTCTTTGGCGGCTCGGTGCGCATCGACAAAGCCGTCAGCGGCGACCTCGTGGCCGCCGGCGGCAATGTCGACATCGACGCGCCAGTGACTGGCGACGCCGTCGTGGCCGGTGGCAATGTGCGGCTGAACTCAACCGTTGGGCAAGACCTTTATGCCGGCGCCGGCCGCATCGTCATCGACGGCAGCGTCGGCCACAACCTGCGTGTCGGCGGCGGCCAGATCGAACTCGGCCCGAAGGCCGTCGTCGCCGGCAACGTGACCATCGGCGGCGGGCAGTTGACGCTGCGCGGCGCGGTCCAGGGCTCGATGCAGATCGGCGGCGGCCGGGTGCTCATCGACGGGCCGGTGCAGGGCGACGTGGTCAGCACCGCGGGGCAGCTGGAACTCGGGCCCAACGCCAAGATTGGCGGCGCCTTGCGCTACCGCAGCCGCGAAGACCTCAAGCGCGACCCCGCGGCGCAGGTCGGCGGCGCCGTCGAACGGCTGGCGCTGCCCGGTATCTGGCGCGGTGCGTCGTGGCCGATGCATCGCGACGAAGACCACGGCGGCTGGGGCATCGGCGAGCACCACGACGGCATCGGCGGCGGCTGGGTGCTGTGGACACTCGGCCTGATGGCGCTCGGCGTGCTGCTCGTGCTGGCGCTGCCCGACACGAGCCGTCGCGTAGCGCGGTCGTGGCGCGAGCGTTTTGGCTGGAGCCTGCTGCTGGGTTTCATCACCCTGGTCTGTGTGCCGGTGGCTTGCGTGATGCTGCTCGTCACGATCGTCGGCATTCCGCTGGCGCTGCTGTTGTTGCTGATCTACCTGGCGCTGCTGATGGTGGCCTACGTGGGCAGCGGCGTCGCGCTCGGTGAATGGCTGCTCGGCCGCTTCAACCCCGATGCGGCGCAGCGCAGAGGCTGGCGCCTGACCACCGCGGCCCTGGCCGTGCTGGCGCTGGCGCTGGTCAGTGCGGTGCCCTACGTCGGCGGCGTGATCAGCCTGCTGGCGGTGCTGCTGGGCATCGGCGCGATCGCGCTCCAACTGGCACCGTCGAGTCGCGGTGCGGCGGGGTGATGCCGACCGGCGTTCAATCGCACGGCAGGCAGTCCTTCACGAGGACCACGGCGGTGGCCGCAGGGTGGCGGTGGTGTCTGCGGGCGCAGGCCCCATTCGCGGTCGCCACTCCCGGCGGGTCACCGACGCTGGTGTTCACGGCACGGCGCATCCCCGCCAAAGGCCTACCCCCGCGAGCGTGGCCCGGAGAACGCAGGCGCCGCCGCCGCCCTGCCGCCGCGACTGGCCGAACGCGACACCGCGCGGTCAGCGGTAGCGATTCACAATCGCAGTCAGTCAAAGCAATCAGTGAAAGCTGATCGCCTCGCGCACCAGCGGGCAGGCCATGCGGCGCACACCGCCGCGGCCGCGGCTGAGTTCGGCGCCGGGGATTTCGATGACGTCGATGCCGGCTTGGCGCAGGCGCTGGTTGGTCGCCGTGTTGCGGTCGAAGCCGATCACGACCCCCGGCTCGAGCGCCAGCACGTTGTTGCCGTCGTCCCACTGTTCGCGCCCCGACTCGAAACTTTCATCACCGGTGGCAATGGCATGCAGGGTCGGCACGTCGAGCGACTCGGCGAGCACGTCGAGCAGGTGCTTGCCGGCATGTGCGCGCATCTGCACGCCTTGCCGGCGCGCCGCCAAGCGCATCGTGTGGCACGCGATCTTGTCGACGACCTCCGGCACATAGGTCACGACATCGCGGCTGCAAGGGGTGAAGACCGCATCCAGGTGCAGGGCGGCGCAGCCGCGTGGCAACTGCGCCACGATGATCGTTGTCGCCGCGCCGCCATGCAGCAAGGCGTGCCCGAACTGCATCACCGCCGCCGGGCTGGAGCAGCTGCTGACGCCGAGCAGCACGACACCGTCGCCGATGGCCATGACGTCGCCGCCGGCCAGCGTTGCCGCGCCGTGGTCGGCACCGGGGTCGCCCCACCAGGTGCTGAATCCGGCGTTGTCGAAGCGCGGGTGAAAGCGGTAGACCGCCGTCGTAAGCAGGCTTTCGCCGCGCCGTGACGAACCGCGCAGCGGGTTCAGGCTGACCCCCTGCCCGACCCAGCAGCTGGCGTCGCGTGTGAACAGCGTATTGGGCAGCGGTGGCAGCAAGTAGCGGTTGATCTCGAGGAAAGCCCCGAGCAGGCCGTTGGCCTTGACGGCAGGTCGGCCTGGGTCACGCCGCCGATGAGCAACTCGGCCAACCGCGGGTCTGGCAGCGTCGCCAGCGCTGCGCGCAGGTCGTCGACGAGGTCGGTGCCGACGGCATCGGCAACGATCTTGTTTTCAAACAGCCAGGCTTTGGCCAACGGCTGCGCCAGGGTCTGCTCGAGCAGCGTCTGCAGCTCAAGCACCTCGATGCCGCGCCCGTGCATCGCGCCCACCAAGGCGTCGAAATCCTGCTGTGCGCGGTCGACCCAGAGCACGTCGTCGAAGTGCAGCTCACGGCAGTTGGCCGGTGTCAGGCGCCGATGCGCCAGGCCCGGCCGGCATACCAGCACCATGCGCAGCGCGCCGACCTCTGAATGCACGCCCAGCTGCATCTGACCCAACCTTGCCTTTGCCTCGATCTGCATGAGCAAGGCTAGTGCGGCTGCAGGCAGCCGCCTTGACCCTTGTCAAAGCGCCGTCGACACCCGGTGCCGGGCGTCGCGGCCGCAGCGTTTACAGACCGTTCACTGACCATTTACGCAGGCCGGGTGCAAGGGTTGCAAAGCCTTACCGAGTCGCCCCTTGACGCAGGTCAAGCGGTTGCACCGGCCGCCTAGGCTGTGAACCAACAACCCACCCTTCCAGGAGCCCACGATGACCCCCGCCGCATGCAAATCCCAGAACAACAGCGCCGAAACTCAGCGCGCCAGCGCGCCCCAGCGCCCGGGCTCACAACGCTGGCGTGACGGCCTGGCCCTGCTCGAACGCAGCCTGCGCTTCACGCGCCGGGTCGTGCATGCCGGCGACACCGTCTACCTCGGCGGTGACGTCTTCGGCCAGTTGCATGTCATCCATGCCGGCCAGTTCAAGACCGTCAATTTCACCGCCGACGGCCGCGGCCAGGTGGTCGGGCTGCACTTCAAGGGCGACTGGCTCGGCTTCGACGGCATCGACAGCGGCCGCTACGGCTGCGATGCGGTGGCGCTGGATACCAGCGAGGTCTGGTCGGTGCGTTACGCCGACCTCATCGAAGCCTGCGCCGCATCGCCAGACCTGATGCGCACCGTGCACGCCGCGATGAGCTGCCAGATCCGCCGCGAATGTGGCTCCTTGCTGGCGCTGGGCACCTTGCCGGCCGACGCGCGGGTGGCGAACTTCGTGCTCGACTGGGCCGAGTCGCTGGCCGCGCGCGACCTGCGCACCGACCAGATCAGCCTGCACATGAGCCGCGCCGAGATCGGCAACTACCTGGGCATGACGCTGGAAACGGTGAGCCGCGCGCTCGGCCGACTGGCGCAGCGCGGCCTGATTCGTTTTGACGAAAAGGGGCGGCGCGAGCTGGCCATCCCGAGCCTGCAAGGCTTGAGTGACTTCATCCAGCGGGCGGTGGAGCCAGCGACATCGCTGTCTGCGCCTGCACCAGCAGCAACTGCCGCACGTGCACGCTCGACTACGCCCGCGCCTGCTGCATCGCGCGCTCGATTGCTTGCCCCAGCGCTGGCTGCGTAAAGGGTTTTTTCAGCACCGCCCAGGGCAGCGTTGCGGCATCACCCGCCGCGCCGCCCAGGTAGCGCGAATAGCCCGAGGTCAGCAGTACCGCCAGCGCCGGCTGCTCACTGCTGATCTGGCGCGCCAGGGTGACGCCGTTGATGCCGGCACCCAACGTGATGTCGCTGAACAGCAGGTCAAACCTGGCGTCGCCATGCAGTTCGAGCAAGGCCGCCTCGGCGTTGACGCAGGCCCTCACGACGCAGCCCAGGGCCTGCAGGAACGACAGCGCGACGCCGCGCACGTCGGCGTCGTCTTCGACGAGCAAGACCCGCAGGCCGGGCGGCAGAGTGGCTGCGGTTGCGGTGGTCGCGGCGTCGATGCCCGCATCGCTGCTCGCATCGCTGCTCGCATCGCTGCTCGAATCACTGCTCGAGTCACTGGCGGCATCGTTTGCGGCTTGGCTGGCGTCGTCGTTCGGGGCTGGGTTGTCAGTTTGGCGCTGGCCCGCATGGTCCAAGGCCGGCAGGTAGAGGGTCACCGTGGTGCCGGCACCCACGCTGCTGTCGATGCGCACATGGCCTTGCGACTGCTTGATAAAACCGTACACCGTGCTCAAGCCCAGACCGGTGCCACGGCCAGCTTCCTTGGTCGTGAAGAAGGGTTCGAACGCGCGGTCACGCACGGCGGCGCTCATGCCGCTGCCGCTGTCCTTGAGGCTGAACCAGACCCAGGTCTGCTGGCCGTCCCGTTGCAGGTTCGCCGGGTTTGTGGCAGCCCCTGCACGCTCCCCGGCCGCCGCGCCGACGCTGGGGTGGTCGAGTTCGGCCGGCAAGGCCCCGCCACTGCCGAGCGTGCGCAACTCGGGCGCCGGGCCGGCACCGCAGCGCAGCCAGAGCGTGCCGCCGGCAGGCATCGCGTCACGGGCATTGATGGCCACGTTGAGCAAGGCCGATTCGAGCTGCACCGCATCCGCCAGACACGGTGCGCAGGCGCCGGGCAGTTGCAGCTGGACCATGACATGGTCACCCAGCGTGCGGCGCAACATGTCGGCCAGCGATTGCAGCGTCGACACCGGATTCACCGCGCTCGGCGCGAGCGCCTGCCGGCGTGAAAACGCGAGCAGCTTGCCGGTCAGGTCGGCACCCCGCTGGCCGGCGCGGGTAGCCGCGGCAACGAGTTGCTGCGCCAGGGCGTCGGCCTGCACGACATCCTGATCCGCGAGGATCTGCAGGTTGCCCAGGATCACGGTCAGCAGGTTGTTGAAATCATGGGCGATGCCGCCGGTGAGCTCGCCCACCGTCTCCATGCGCTGGGCGTGGCGGAACTGGGCTTCGGCCTGGCTGCGCTGCAAACTGGTTGACAGCAGGCTGGCCAGCGACTCGAGGAAGGCCACCTCGTCGTCGCCAAAGCGGCGCGGCTGGCGCGACCAGGCGCCGAGCACGCCGATGATGCGGCCGCGGTCGTACAAGGGCACCGCGACGCTGCTCTGTGCGCCGGCTTCGAGCCAACTCGCCGGCACTTCGAAGCGATGTTCGCGGGCCAGGTTCGTGGCGACAACGGTCACGCGCTGAGCCACCACGTAGCCCAACGCGGTGTCGGGGCGGTTCGCATAGACGATACCCCCGGCGCGCTCGTCGGGCACACCGGCGTAGCTGGCCCGGCGCAGCTCGAGCTGGTTGGCACTGAGCAATGCGACGCCGACCGCCTCGACCTCGAGCGCCTGGGCGACGACCGCGGGCAGCCGCTGTAGCAACTCGTTGGCGTCGAGCGTGTCCACCGCCGCACGGCCGAGCTGGACCACAAATTCGTTGTAGTGCGCGCGCTGCATCGCCCGCTTGACGCGCGGGTAGGCGCCGATGCCTCGCACCGACGCCACGACATAGTCCACACCGCCGGCCCGCAGCGGGCTCAGCGCAATCTCGACCATGACTTCGCTGCCGTCGGCATGCCGGGCCTGCAGCTCAAGTTCGGTGCCCATCGGCCGCGCCTTGGGTGCCAATGCATAGCCCTGCCGATAAGCGGCATGGCGCGGCGCCACCGCGGCCGGCACCAGGCTGTCCACCGGCTGGCCCTGCAGGGCCTCAGCGCTGTAGCCCAGCAGCGCTGCCACGGCCGGATTGGCCAACACGATGCGGCCCTGCGCGTTGGTGACCAGCATGCCGTCGGGGTAGGCATCAAAAAGGGCCCGGAAGACCGCGCTATCGATCATCGGCGCGATCTCAATACGTGACCGGGCCGACGAGCAGATAACCCGCGCCGCGCACCGATTTGAGCAGCCGCGGCTCCTGGGCATCGTCGCCGAGTTTGCGGCGCAACCGGCCGACCTGCACGTCCACGCTGCGGTCAAACGGCGCGGCTTCGCGGCCACGGCTATGCTCAAGCAGGAAGTCGCGCGAAAGCACCCGGCCCGGGTGCAGCACAAAAACCAGCAACAGCTCGAACTCGCCGCTGCTCAATGCAATTTCGCAGCCGTTGGCATCGCTGAGCCGGCGCGCCGCGCGGTCGAGCGTGAAGCCGGCAAAACAGAGCCGATCGCGGGCGCCGTTGTCGCCAGGAGCCGGAGCCACCGGCATCGCCGCCGCGGCGCCGGCGGCCGGCATGGTGCGGCGCATGACCGCCTTCACGCGCGCCAGCAGTTCGCGCAGGTCAAAGGGTTTGGTGATGTAGTCGTCGGCACCGATCTCCAAGCCGACGACCTTGTCGACCGCGTCGCCGCGGCCGCTGACGATGACCAGCCCGAGGCCAGCGGTGTCGCGCAGCCGGCGGGCGATCAACAGCCCGTCCTCGCCGGGCAGGCCCAGATCGAGCAGCACCAGCGCCGGCGCATCCCGCGCCATCAGGGCCCACAAATCGCTGCCCTTGTGCAGCTCGCTGACCCGGTAGCCGTGGCTGCGCAGGTAGGTGCCCAGCAGCCCGGTGATATCGGGCTCGTCGTCGAGTACGGCAATGTGGGCCAGGGACACGGCGGCGGTTCGGGTGGCGCGCGGCGCGCGCCTTCTCGCCCGAGTATGCCGCGCGCCCGGAGCGCGGCAGCAACGGCCTTCAATGGGCCATGAATACCGGCAGCGTCATCGATCTGAAAAGAGTCCGGGTGACACCGCCAAAGACCCACTCGCGTGCGCGGCCGTGGCCATAACAACCACTGACGAGCAGGTCGGCCTGGACATCGGCTGCCAGCGACAAAAGCAGCTCGCCGATGTCGGCACCGGGCCGCCCGCCGCGGTGCACCTGTACCGCAACGCCGTGTCGCTGCAGATAAGTTTCGATCGCCATCGGCGCGCGCGTTGCCACCGCCCCGCCGCCATCGACAGTTTCGTCCCAGGTTGCCAGATGCACCTTGGCTGCGCGCTGCAAGAGCGGCAGCGCGGCGCTGACCGCCCTGGCGGCCTCGCGGGTGGGTTTCCAGGCAATGAGGATCGTTGCGCCGATCGTTGCGCCGATCGTTTCGCCGATCGCCGGCAGCGGTGTGATGTACGGCAGCACGAGCCCGGGTTTGCCGCTATCGACGAGCACCGTCGCGACAAGATCGCTGTTGACCCCGGCGACGGCTTCGGTGCCGGGTTCAGACTGCCCGAAGACGAGCAGATCGGCGCCCCAGGCGCGTTGCCTCAGTGCCCGAGCCGGCTCGTCTTCGCTGGCCTGCCAGCGCAGCCCGGTCGCGCCCAAGGCACGGCATTCGGTCTCGAAGGCCAGGCGGCTGCGCTCGGCGACTTCAGCCTGCGCCGCCATCAGCAACGGCGCTGCCTGGCCGTCGGCGACAAAGGCATAGGGAACCAGCAACACCGCGGGCAGCACCGCATACAGGATGTCCAACTGCGCGCCGTGCACCTGCGCCAGCCGCGCGGCAACACGCAGCCGTTGGGCGACGGTGTCGGAGGCGTCCAGATGCAGCAGGATGGATTTCAGTTCGTTCATGGTTTGTGACGCCAGCGGCGCCCCGCGGTGAGGGATGCAATGACACTACGCCCGGTCGCGCCGGCGTTGCTTGACACCGCGCAAGCGGCCACCGGCGCAGCGGGCCACAAACCGGGCTATCTGCCTCACGGCCGGGCCCGATGGTTGAGCAGCCGCTGGACTGAGCGCGCACCGCGCCACAGCGTCCACAGGCCGGTGGCGGCGCGCGCGGCGGCGCGCGGTCGCAGCGCCATCAAGGCCGCTGCCGGCAGCAGCACGATCCAGGCGCTGGCGCGCCAGCGCTGCCACCACAGGAGGCCCTGTTCGACGCGCTGCCAACCCTGCACCAGCGGCGCGGCGGCGGCACCGAGTTCAAGGCGCTGCGCCTGCGCCAATACGATCAGTCGCCGCCGGCGCGCGGCCAGCAGGAACAGCGCGGTATCGCTGTTCATGCGGAGCCGCGCCCGAAGCCGGCGAGCAGGTCGCGGTCACGCCTAAGTTCGGCCAGCGTGCTGGCCAGCAGCTCAGGCTTCGCCTGTGCGCGCTGGCGCCATCGCCAGGCCATGACGACGCCGGCGGCGACAAACCCAGCGCTGAGCAGGCCCAGCGTGAGCAGCCGGTGATCGTCCCAGAACAGGATCACCAGCCCCATCGTCGCCAGCACCAAAGCGATGCCGAAGAAAAACAGCGCCAGGGTCGCCGCGATGAGCATCTGCGCCAGGCGCAGGCGCTCCTCTTCGATCTCGGTGCAGGCGAGCTGCAAACGGGTCTGGCCGATTTCAACCAGCACCGCCAGCACCGCGCGCGCCGAGCCCATCATGCCCGGCGGTACCGCGTCCGAGGCCATCGGCGCGGCTTCAGCGGCGCGCGATCAGCAGGCCGACGAGCAGGCCCACGCCTGCGGCCAGGCCCATCGCCGTGTACGGATGTTCGTGGACCGCATGGTCGGTGGCGCGGGCGGCACGCTTGGCGTTGCGCAGCGCCGTCTCTTCGAGCTCACCGAGTTCGGCCTTGGCATGGCGCAACTGGGTTTCGAATTTTTCACGCGCTGCGGTGAACTGCTCACTGCCGGTGCGCTGGGTGTTTTTTAACAAGTGGTCGGCTTCGTCGACCATCTGCTGCAGGCTGCGGGCGAGGCGGTCGCGCGCGCTTTGTTCAGTCGTGCTGGTGCTGGGTGCGGTTTCCATGATGGCGTCCTGGTTTGTTGATCGCCAGTCGACGTTAAAGAAACCCGGATCAGCGGCCCTTGACGATGGTCAAGCCAGCGCGCGATCAGCAGCACCGGCCAGCCCGGCGCGGCGGCCTCGACAGATCAGCCGAGTTCGAGCCAGACCGGTTGATGGTCCGACACCGTCGTCGCCAGGTTCACGTCCACCCGCTTCACGCGCGGCGCGAGGTCGTCGCTGACAAAAACATAGTCGCAGGCGATCGGCACCGGGCCGTAGCGGCGATCGTGGACGCGGAAAGTCGGGTCTTGCGGCTGCGCGCCGTGAAGCCGCGGCCAGGCATCGGTGAGCCGGGTCGCGCCTTCGGTTGGCGTGGCCTGGATCAGCGCGTATTCAGCATGGGTGGCCTCGAAATTGAAGTCACCGCAGAGGATCGCACTCGCGGTCTGCACCTTGTTCTGGAACGGCAAGCCGGTCTCGTCATCCAGCGGCGGCGCCAGCGTATGGGCGCAGGCTTCGGTGTGCAGATCGACCAGCCCCTGCGCCTGCGCCAGCCGCTGCCGTGTCGAATAAAACGCCAGGTGCGTGGTCATCACGCGGATCGGGCCGAGCGGCGTGAGCAGCGTCGCGGCGGTACACATGCGTGGCATCGAGCGCACGCCGCCATCGGCCGGATACGGCAGGCTGTGATGCCGCACCTGGGCGACCGGCAGGCGCGATGCGATCAGGTTGCCGAAGCGTTGGCGCTCACCATCGCGGCCGAGTTCTTCGACCGCGGCGCCGAAGCAGACTTCATAACCCGGCAGCAGCGCGCGCAAGCGCGCAACCTGGTCGAAGCCGGCGTTGCCGTCGAGCCGCGGATAGTTGACCGCCACTTCTTGCAGGCAGAGCACGTCGAAGTCGGCCATCGCGCGCGCTTGCGCGACCACACGCTCGACGCTGACGATGCCGTCGATGCCACAAAACCACTGCACGTTCCAGGTGATCAGGTTCATCGTCGGGCCTGCACTTTCACTTGATGCCGGCGCGCATGAAGCTCTGCACAAACTGGCGCTGGAAGAGCAAAAACGCGATCAACAGCGGTGCCGAACTCAGCAGCGTGGCGGCGGTGATGACCGACCAGTCAATGCCCTGGTCGGTGGACGAGAAGACCTGCAGTCCGACCGTGAGCGGGCGCGCGCTGACGCTGTTGGTGATGATCAGCGGCCACAAAAAATTGTTCCAGTGAAAGCTCACCGAGACCAGCGCAAAGGCGGTATAGACCGGCCTGGCCAGCGGCACGTAGACACGCCACAAGATCTGCAGGCCGCTGGCGCCTTCGACACGCGCGGCTTCGTCAAGCTCCTTCGGGATGCCCATGAAGGTCTGGCGCAGCAAGAAGATCGCAAATGCCGAGGCGAAGTACGGCAGCCCGATCGCCAGCAGCGTATCGACCAGGCCCAGGCGCGCCATCGTCTTGTAGTTCTCGACGAGCAGGATGTCGGGCATGACCATCAACTGCACCAGCACCAGCGAAAAGAGCAGCTTCTTGCCGGCAAATTCATAACGCGCAAACGCGTAGGCGGCGAGCGTGCTGAGCACCAGTTGGCAGGCCAGGATCATCGTCACCAGCAAGGCGGTGTTGATGAAGTAGCGCGCAAACGGCGCCGCCTCCCAGGCCCGCGAAAAGTTGTCCAGCGTGAGCGGCGCGAAGAGCACGAAGCGGGTTGAAAACTCGCTCGGGTGAAAGGCCGTCCAGACCGCGTAGGCCAGCGGCAGCACCCACAACAGCGCGAGCATCCAGGCCGCGATGGTGTCGATCCAGCCCGGCTTCATGGCGCACCCCGCCCGCCGGGTACGGCGGCCGACCCTCCGAGAGGGTCGGGCCTTGCTTGGGACTGAGGCCGGACACAGACAGTCCCTGCGGACTGTCTGTCGCCTGCCGAGGGCCATCGGCGTCTGGCTGATGGCGGCCCGGCGCGGCGGCCCGCGA
>JANOKR010000314.1:0-7062 GCA_031419315.1 Betaproteobacteria bacterium | reverse complement strand
CGCCCGGCGACACCTGGCCGGTTTGCATCAGCCAGGCGATGCGGGTGGTCAGCACGCGGGTCTTGCCGGAGCCGGCGCCGGCCAGGATCAGCGCCGGCTGCGCCGGCAGCGTGACGGCGGCCAATTGCTCCGGGTTCAGGTGGCGCAGCAGGGCCGGCGCGTGACCGGCCAGCGGGATCGGTTCATTCATCGACCGATTTTAAGAGCCCGGCAACAGGACGCGTTTCGCGATTCAGCGCGCAACTAGCGAGCGCGCCAGAAACGCCTCGACACGGCGCAGGTACTCGGCGTGCCGCGCCGGGTTCCGGAAGCCATGGGGTTGGTCGTCGAAGACCATCGTCTCGATCGGCACCTTGGCCGCTGTGGCCGCCGCCACGAATCTGCGGAAGTGGTCGATCGGCACACGCTGGTCAAGCAGGCCGTGGGCGACCAGGATCGGGATCCGGATCTCCGCGGCGCGGCGCAGTGGCGAGGTCTGCTCGAACTGCGTTGCGTCGGCCTTCGGATCGCCGACCATCCTGGGCATGCCGTGGTAACGCCATTCGTTGCCAAAGTCGCTCCAATTGATGTCGTACATCAGGCCAATATCGGCGACGCCGGCAAAACTCACCGCGCAGCGAAACAGGTCACCCTGGCGCACCGCGCCCATCAAGGCCGCATATCCGCCGTAGCTGCCACCCATGATGCAGACCCGGTCGGCATCGGCATGCCCTTCGCGCACCGCCCAGGCCAGCGCGTCGGCCAGGTCGTCTTGCATCGACAGGCCCCATTGCCGCCAGCCAGCAGAAAAGTGCCGCCAGCCGTAACCCGCGCTGCCGCGGAACTCGGTCTCGATGACGAGGTAGCCGCGCGATGCCAGAAACGCGGCATGAGCGTTCCAGTGCAGATTGTGGCCGCGCATGAACGGGCCGCCATGCACCAGCACCACCGTCGGCAGGCGGCCGTCTGACCCCTGAGGTTTTGTCAAATAGACGGGTAACTGGAGTCCATCACGCGCCGGCACACGTTGAAAGCTGCGGCGCGCCTGCGCAGCCTCGCTGACCCAAGGCCGCGCGCGCGCGATCGGCTGCATCGACATCGATTGCCGATCCAGCAAAAGGTAGGCTCCGGGTTCGCGGTCGCTATCAGTGTTGATCACGACAAAGCGGCTGTCGACACAGCTTCGGCCACAGTCCAGCCCGGTGTGACGGCCGGCCGGCAGTGCCGCGTCGACGCCCGCTTGCAACCTTGCCAGTTGCGGCTCTATCCAGTGACTCAGCGGGCGATCGGTGAACAGATGCAGACCAAGCAGGCGCTGGCTCTGGTGATCAAAAACCAGGATCGGAGCGAGGTCGAAGCCGGCGACCGCGATCATCGGCTCGGGCAGCAACACACGTTGGCGCGGATCGAAGACATGCAACGCCGTGGTGTCACGCCGGTGGCGCGCCAACACCAGCAGCCGGCCCTGCTCGTCAAGTGCCAGCGCCTCCCAGCCAGAACCGCCGTAAGTATCGAACTCGGCCACCTGCTGGTACGCCACATCGGGGCTTTCGCGCCAAAACCAGGTTGTTCGGCCGCCTCGACTGGTTGAATACGCGCGCAGGTTCCCGCGCCTGTCAGCGATGAAGTCGGTGGCATGGCTTTGCAGGCCTTGGCTGATCGACGCCGAGCGGCCCGTCGACGTATCCAGCCGGGCCAGCGTTTGGCCGCGCAGCAAACCGTCGCCGTCGTAGTCGCCGCGTGACACGAGGACATCAGCGGAACCGTCGTCGATCGCGGAGTACAGGCTCCAATCCCAGGGCAGTACGCGGCTGGTGATCCGCGAGGCGGTGCTGTCGAAATCCGACGCCGGCTGGCTGGCAATCAATTCGCGCAGATTCTTGCCATCCCGGTCCACCGCATACAGGCCGATCGTGCGGCGCCGGTCTGCGGGGGCCGTGCGGTTGGCGAAGTGAAAGACCAGCCGGTTGTCGTTGACCCAGCGCGCATCGACGATATCGACATCGGCAAACGCCGCCACGGTACGGGGCTCACCGAGCGGATCGAGCGCGATCACACCCAGCACCTGCTTGCCATCAACATGCGCGAGGATCGCGGCCAGGTGTTTGCCCGAAGGCGACATGCGGACATCGGCAATCGCCGGCGGGCGGACAAAGTGCTCGGCAGGCGGGGCTGGCGTCGCGCTCGCAGGCGTCAACTGCGCCACGGTCTGTGCGGCCGTCAACAACGACAGCCCGCCGAGCACCGCCCACAACAGCGCGCCTCGCCACAATGCGCGGCTGCTCGGGAACAGGTCCATCGTCGCCTCCCTGCGGACGGTTTTGATAGTCGATTCTAAGAGTACCCCGCGTAGAATGGCCCACCGGCTCCGGAGCTTTCTCCCGAGCCGGTTTTTTGTGCCTGTTTCCTTTTCAGCATCGGGGCCGCGCGCCATGGAAATCTTCGACTACGACAACGTCCTGCTGCTGCCGCGTCAATGCCGCGTCGACAGCCGCGCCGACTGCGATACGACCGTCGAGTTCGGGCCACGCCGTTTCACGCTGCCGGTGGTGCCGTCGAATATGCGGACGGTGATCGACGAGCCGATCAGCGAGATGCTTGCGCGCAGCGGGCACTTTTATGTCATGCACCGCTTCGACATCGACAACGTGGCCTACGCAAAAAGCATGCGCGACAAGGGCCTGCTGGTGTCGATCAGCTCCGGCGTCAAGGCCGCCGACTTCGCTGTCATCGACCGCCTCGCGGCCGAAGGTGTCGGCGCCGACTACATCACGATCGACATCGCGCATGGCCATGCCGAGAGCGTGCGCAAGACGATCGAGCACATCAAACAAAAACTGCCTCTGGCCTTTGTCATCGCCGGCAATGTGGCCACACCAGAAGCGGTGATCGACCTCGAACATTGGGGTGCCGACGCGACCAAGGTCGGTGTCGGCCCGGGCAAGGTCTGCATCACGAAGTTGAAGACCGGCTTCGGCACCGGCGGCTGGCAGCTCTCGGCGTTGAAATGGTGCGCGCGTGTGGCGAGCAAACCGATCGTCGCCGACGGCGGCATCCGCCACCATGGCGATATCGCCAAGAGCGTGCGTTTTGGCGCTGCGATGGTGATGGTCGGCTCGCTGTTTGCCGGCCACGAAGAGTCGCCCGGCGCGACGGTCGAAGTCGATGGCAAACGCTACAAGGAGTACTACGGCAGCGCCTCGGACTTCAACAAGGGCGAGTACAAACATGTCGAAGGCAAGCGCATCCTGGAGCCGATCAAGGGCGCGCTGGTCGATACGCTGCGCGAGATGCGCGAAGATCTGCAAAGCTCGATCAGCTACTCCGGCGGCCGCGCGCTGGCTGACTTGAAAAAGGTCAACTACGTGATCCTCGGCGGCGAAAACGCCGGCGAACATCTGCTGATGTAGTGCGCACGGCGTTGGCGCCGCTGCCCAGGTTCGAGCGCATCGGCGGCAGCGCCTCAGCGCGGGATCATGCCCTGCCGCTCACCCGGTTCAGCACGGTCTGCCGGGCTGCGCCGGAACAACGGCCGCTCGCGCGTGGCCGCCACCGGGCACGCGCCGGCATCGGCATGCAGCCGCGCCGCATTGAGCAGCGGCTCGTCCGCCGCGCCGAGCGGTTTGCGCCAGTCTTCGGCGACTGCGCAGGTGGCGTTGAAGCCGTCGAAATAACGTCCTTCGGTGCGCGCGTTGACACTCTCGAAATTGACCACGCTGTAGGTCGTGCCACATTCGTTGGACTCGGGCAAAAAGCCGACCGGCTTGCCGCAACTCGTCTCGCCGATGGCGACGACATCGATGCCAACGCCACGCAGGCCGTTGATGATCTGCTCGCTGGCCGAGCAGGTGCGCCGGCCGCTGAGCACGTAGACCTTGGGCAGCGACAGCGACGCCGCTGGCGCCGGGTTGGCAAAGCGGAAGACGCTGTTTTCGGCCGCCGCGCGCTGGTCGTTGTAGAGCAGCGAGGCAAAGGTCTTGCCCGCCGCGCCAATGCCGCCGACGTAGCCTGCGATCGCCGACGCCACCGAGACCAGGCCGCCGCCGTTGTAGCGCAGGTCGAGCACGATCTCGCTGACACCCTGGGCGCGGAAGTCGGCAAAGGCCGTGTTCAGCGGCGTCAGCGATTGCCTGATCATGTCCTTGATCACGACGTAGCCCATCTTGCGGCCCAGCGGCGTGGTCACCACCGCGGCGCGCGATACCGGCGTCAGCGTGTAGGTCGCCGCGGTCAGCGTGACGGTGCGCTCGCCACCGACGTTTTGCAGGCGCAGCGTCAGCGTCTCGCCAGCGGCTGCGGCGGTGAGCGCCGTGAAGTCGTCGGCGGTGATGATGTCGGCGGCGCTGCGGCCGTTGATGCCAAGCACCTGATCACCGCGCGCCAGCCCGCCCGCCGCGGCCGGCGACAGCGGCTCGACGTAACGCACATACAGCGGCTGGCCTGGCAGGCCCTTGACTTCGAGGCCGGCGACCGAGACGCCATAACCCAGGCTCTGGCCATCGCCAAAAAAACGGTTGAACGACTCGGTTGATTCGAAGTTGCTCCAGCGGTCGTTGGGGAAGGCCGCGTCGGTGCCGGTGTAGAGCAAGGCCTTGAAATAGTCGTCGACGCTGGCCGAGGCCAGCGGGTCAGGCCGCGGCGCGAGCTTGTACCAAAAATACCAGTCGCCAAAGTAGCTCTGCAGCCAGGTTTTCTGGTCGTCGGCGCTGCACGAAAGCGGCGGGTTGCCGCCACCGCCATCGTCGCCCCCGCCACCACAAGCCGCGAGCAGGGCGACAAACAGCAGCGCTACCGCCCGGCGCGGCCGGCGGTGGCTCGAAGGCGAAAATTCAACGGTCATGCGCGGCTCCAGCGGGTGCCCGGCATGGTGCCGGATTGGCAGGCGGTCAAGGTAGCACGCCTACAATCTAAAACTCCCCCGCAGCGCCCGGCGTTGACACCCAAATCGTGTCAGCCTGAATCCACTTTGCCATGACTGAACCCGCCACCACATCGTTCGAGCCGGCCGCGATCGAAGCCAAATGGGCGCCGCTGTGGGAAGCCGGTGGCGCCGCGCTGCCGACGCTCGACCCGGTGAAGCCGTCGTTCAGCATCCAGCTGCCGCCGCCCAACGTGACCGGCACGCTGCACATGGGCCACGGTTTCAACCACACGATCATGGATGCGCTGACGCGCTACCACCGCATGCGCGGGTTCAATACGCTGTGGCTGCCGGGCACCGACCATGCCGGCATCGCAACGCAGATCGTCGTCGAGCGCCAGTTGCTCGAACAAGGCATTTCGCGCCACGAGATCGGCCGCGAGAAGTTTCTCGAACATGTCTGGGCGTGGAAAGAAAAGTCGGGCCATACGATCACCGCCCAGATGCGCCGCATCGGCGATACGGTCGACTGGAGCCGCGAATATTTCACGATGGACGACACCCGCTCCGCGGTTGTCAATGAAACCTTCGTGCGCCTGTATGAAGAAGGCCTGATCTACCGCGGCAAACGCCTCGTGAGCTGGGACCCGGTGCTGCAATCCGCCGTCTCCGACCTCGAAGTCGAGAGCGCAGAAGAAGACGGTTTTCTGTGGTTCATCCGCTACCCGCTTGAAGACGGCTCGGGCTCGCTGGTCGTCGCCACGACACGGCCCGAGACGATGCTCGGCGACACCGCGGTGATGGTCCACCCCGATGACGAACGTTATGCCGCTTTCGTTGGTAAGCGAGTCCTGCTGCCGCTGTGCGAGCGTTCGATCCCGGTCATCGCCGACGATTATGTCGACCGCGAATTTGGCACCGGCGTGGTCAAGGTCACACCGGCGCATGACCTCAACGACAACGCCGTGGGCCAGCGCCATGGCCTGCCGGTGATCGGCGTGCTGGCCCTGGACGCCACGATCAATCACAACGCACCGGCGCCCTACCGCGGGCTGGACCGTTTTCTCGCGCGCAAGCGGGTCGTCGCCGATCTTGATGCGCTGGGCCTGCTCGTCGAGACGAAGAAGCACAAGCTGATGGTGCCGCGCTGTGCGCGCACCGGCCAGGTCATCGAGCCGATGCTCACCGACCAGTGGTTCATGGCGATGACCAAACCCGGCGCCGACGGCCGCTCGATCGCGGCCAAGGCGATGGCCGCGGTCGATGCCGGCGAGGTGCGCTTCGTTCCCGAGCAGTGGGTCAATACCTGGAACCAGTGGATGAAAAATATCCAGGACTGGTGCATCTCGCGCCAGCTCTGGTGGGGCCACCAGATCCCGGCCTGGTACGGCAGCGGGGGTGAGATCTTTGTCGCGCGCGATGCCGACGAAGCACGCGCGAAGGCCAGTGCGGCCGGCTACTCGGGTGAACTCACACGCGACCCCGATGTGCTCGACACCTGGTACTCGGCGGCGCAGTTTCCTTTTTCGACCACCGGCTGGCCGGGCAAGTCGATCGAACAGGATCTGTTCTTGCCGTCGACGGTGCTCGTCACCGGCTTCGACATCATTTTTTTCTGGGTCGCCAGGATGATCATGATGACGGTGCATTTCACCGGCAAAGTCCCCTTCCGCGATGTCTACATCCACGGCCTGATCCGCGATTCGCAGGGTCACAAGATGAGCAAGAGCGAAGGCAACGTGCTCGACCCGGTGGACCTGATCCAGGGTGTCGACCTCGCCACGCTGATTGAAAAAAGCACCACCGGGCTGCGCCGTCCGGAGAAGGCGCCGCAGGTCGCCGCGCGGGTGCGCAAGGAATTCCCCGAAGGCATCCCCGCCTACGGCGCCGATGCGCTGCGCTTCACGATGGCGTCGTACGCCAGCCTGGGGCGCGATATCAGCTTCGACCCCAAACGCTGCGAGGGTTATCGCAATTTTTGCAACAAGCTCTGGAACGCAACCCGCTTCGTGCTCATGAACTGCGAGGACCAGGACTGCGGCCTGGCCGAGCACAGCAAGGCCGAATGTGCACCCGGCCAGCCTTTCCACGGCTACTTGCAGTTCTCGGCCGCCGACCGCTGGATCAGCAACGAGCTGCAACGCGCCGAGGCCGCGGTGGCGCAGGGGTTTGCCGACTACCGGCTCGACCTCGTGGCCAGCGCCGCCTACACCTTCGTCTGG
>JANOKR010000313.1:0-7994 GCA_031419315.1 Betaproteobacteria bacterium | reverse complement strand
GTGCGCCGCAGGGCTACCCCGCGTCGGCCACCGAGGTAGCGGGGGCGGTACTCCGCTGCCGCGGAGACTACATCAGAAGAGCGTCTCGCGCAGCGAGGCGCGGGGAAGCTCCCACTGGGCTTTGAGGTTCGGTTGTGAGGCGACCGCATGCTCAGCTACGCTGGACTTGCCTTGATTAGCGGGACGAGCCCGCGAACAGCCAACAGAGCCACCATGAAGCCGATGATGGCAATTGCGGCTAGCCAGATGGCGGGCGACGCGAAGGCTGCAAAGAGGCTGAAGGGAAAGAAGGCGACTTCAGCGACCACCGAGGCCGCGGTTGAGGCCGGATGAAACTTGGCCCCGCAGCGTTTGCATGTTGCTGGGAACAACGCGGCCGAACACCAAGTGCGAAGAGGATTGACCCCGTGCGGCTGCTGACAGGCTGGACAGTTGCTCATGGCGGCGGACGTCTACGGCGGTGGGCTTTGTGCGGCCTAACGTGCTTTCGACGTGATACGGCGTTGTGGCATTGCTACCTGTGACCATAGCTTTCCGCCTACGCCCACTTGCAATGAGATCCGATGGTCACGTCGACGTGGTGCGAGCTTGGCAGGAGTAGTCACTACTGGCTACTCGGGCCGGTCCTGGGGGTAACCCGTAGCGGACACTTGTTTGACGGGGAAGATCGTTGTTCTTGTCGTGTTGAACCGAAAGATTCCATGAGGTGATCGACAAGTGGCATGGGCGTCTATGGGTAAATCTCGCGGATGCGACCAGTGAGGCTGAGGGCCCTTGCGGTGCGCATCGACATTTTCCACAGGCGCGCCTTGGGGTCCCACAGGGCGCCGAGTTTCATGGCCGTTGCTCTCAAGCTGTCGGGCCCGACGATAGCGACGCCGACGATGGTGCTCTGCGTGACGTGGCGCTGGATCGGTGCTTCTTCGACGATCAACTCGACAGTTGTGTAGCGGCGCGTTGAACCGCTGTCATGGCGGTAGCGCACGCAGATCAGCGCGTCGCCCCACTGCCGGGTGAGTTTGATGGTGCCTGGCTGTGGTGGGCGCAGCGTCTTGACCACGCGCAGGGTGTCGACCGGACGCGATTCCGACGGCAGCGATGACGACAACCACATCCACGGCCGCTGGTGCGTACCGGACTCACGCCTCGCCGCCACGACGGCTGCCTGGGCGGTGCTGGCTGGCCGCGGCGACTTCGGTGTTGGCGGTTTGTTCAAAGGCATTGGCGGTTGACGAAGCGCCGGTTGGTGATTGCGCGCAGTGCGGCGATCTGATACTGTATAAACATACAGTAAACGGGTCTGGAGGGCAATCCGATGTCCCACAACGATGACGACCTTGCCGCCGATGCGCCGCCGCCATCCCCGCGCCTGCTCGACGCGCTGCGCCAGCAGATCCGCTACCGCCACTACAGCCTGCGCACCGAAGAGGCTTATGTGCATTGGGTGCGCGCTTTTGTGCGTTTTCATGATTTGCGCCACCCGGCCGATCTGGCGCAGCCTGAGATCGAGGCTTTTTTGACCTGGCTGGCCGCTGAGCGGCAGGTCGCGCCGTCGACGCACAAACAGGCCCTGTCGGCGCTGCTGTTCCTGTACCAGAAGGTGCTGCGCCAAGACCTGCCCTGGCTGGCCGATATCGGCCGGCCGCGTGCCGACAAGCGCCTGCCGTCGGTGCTGTCGATCGACGAGGTCGGCGTCGTGCTCGGCCACCTTGATGCAGAGCAGGCTGAGCGTGGTGGGTCTTGTGGCCTGGTCGGGCGCTTGCTTTACGGCACCGGCATGCGCTTGCTCGAAGGCCTGCGCCTGCGTGTCAAGGATGTCGATTTTGAACGCCGCGCGATCATCGTGCGCGATGGCAAAGGCAGCCGCGACCGGGTGGTGATGTTGCCGGCTTCGCTCGAGCGGCCGCTGCGTCTGCATTTCGCGGCCGGCCACGCGGCCTGGGCGGCGGACCGCGCCAGCGGCCTGGCGGGGGTGCATGTGCCGCACGCACTGGCGCGCAAATATCCGCGCGCATCGCAGTCGTGGACATGGCATTGGGTCTTCACGCAGGCCGCGCCTTCGATCGACCCGCGCAGCGGCGAACGCCGCCGCCATCACCTGCCCGAAGGCGCGGTGCAGACCGCCTTCCGCCGCGCTGTGCAGCGCAGCGGCATCGCCAAGACCGCCACCCCGCACACGCTGCGCCATTCTTTTGCAACCCACCTGCTGCAGGCCGGTTACGACATCCGCACCGTGCAAGAGCTGCTCGGCCACTCTGACGTCAGCACAACGATGATCTACACCCATGTGCTGCGCCTGGGCGGCGGCGCGGTGCGCAGCCCGCTGGACAGCCTCGCGTTGGCGGCCGGGGCCGCCCGCGTGCCTGTATCGCTGGCTGCCGCGGTGGCTGCATCGGTGTCCACATCGGTGTCCGAATCCATGCCCACATCCTTGCCCACCCCATCCGCTGCGCCTGCCGCTGCGCCGCCGGCCATGCTGCGTTACCCCGACGCCACCCGCACCCGCCCACCCCGTGCCCGCGAGCCCGATCCGTGTTACGCCGTTCCGCTGCCGACTACGCACTCCCCGACTACGCCGAGCTTCACTGCCGCAGCAATTTCAGTTTCCTGACCGGGGCCTCGCATCCGGAGGAGTTGATTGCGCGGGCGCAGGCGCGGGCTTATTCGGCGCTGGCGATCACTGACGAGTGTTCGCTGGCCGGGGTGGTACGCGCGCACCTCGAAGCCGAACGGCTGAAGTTCCGGCTCATCGTTGGTGCCGAGATGCGGCTGTCGCCTTCGCTGTCGTCGCTTCCGGCAGCGCTTCCGGCAGTGCTTTCGTCATCACCTCCGGCGTCAAGTCCGGCACCCGCAGCGTCGGCGCTGCAATCGTTGCCCGCCGCCGGCCCGCACCTGGTGCTGCTGGCGCAGTCGCGCCGCGGTTACGGCAACCTGTCGCAGTGGATCACGGTGGCGCGGCGGCGGGCTCCCAAGGGCGCGTACATCGCGCACAGCACCGATATCGAAGGCAAGGTGCCGACCGCGCCCATGCTCACCGGCCTGCCGGGCTGCATCGCGCTGCTCGTGCCCGACGCGATGCAGCCTTTCGAGACGGTGTTTGCCCATGCGATGTGGTTGAAGACCTGGTTCGGCGTCGAGCGTGCTTTCATCGCGCTCGAGCGCCTGCTCGGCCCGCACGACGAAGCCCTCGTCGAGACCGTGCAGCGGGTGGCCGCGCACACCGGCCTGACCATCGTCGCCGCTGGCGGTGTCTTGATGCATGCACGCTCGCGCAAGCCCTTGCAGGACGCCCTCACCGCGACGCGGCTGAAATGCACGGTGGCCGATGCCGGGCTGGCCCTGATGCCTAACGCCGAGGCGCATCTGCGGTCCCGCGCGCGGCTGGCGGCGCTGTACCGGCCAGAATGGCTCGAGGCCTCCCTCGCGGTCGCCGGCCAATGTGCTTTTTCGCTCAACGAACTGCGCTACGAATATCCGCGCGAGATCGTGCCCGCCGGCGAAACACCCACGAGCTGGCTGCGTGCGCTCACCGAAGCCGGCGCGCTGCGGCGTTTCCCGGCTGGCCTGCCAGCGTCGGTGCGCGGGCTCATCGAACATGAACTCGCGCTCATCGCCCAGCTGCGTTATGAGCCTTATTTTCTGACCGTCGCCGATATCGTGACCTGGGCGCGCAGCCAGGGCATCCTGTGCCAGGGGCGTGGCAGCGCGGCCAATTCTGCGGTCTGTTATTGCCTGGAAGTGACGGCGGTCGACCCGGCGCGCATGACCGTGCTCTTCGAGCGTTTTATCAGCGCCGAACGAGGCGAGCCGCCGGATATCGATATCGACTTCGAACACCAGCGCCGCGAAGAAGTCATCCAGTACATCTACCGCAAATACGGCCGCCACCGCGCCGCGCTGACTGGCGTCGTCATCTCCTACCGGCCACGGTCGGCGCTGCGCGACATGGGCCGGGCGCTCGGCATCGACCTCGATCGCATCGACGCGGTGGCGAAGGCTACTCATTGGTTCGACGGCCGCCGCATCGACCCCGAGCGCCTGCGCGAAAACGGCTTCGACCCCGATGCGCCGCTGTGCCGCTTGTGGGTCGAGTTGACGCAGGCGGTGATCGGCTTCCCGCGCCATTTGTCGCAGCATCCGGGCGGCTTTGTGATTGCACGCGACGACCTGGAGCAATTGGTGCCGGTCGAAAACGCCGCGATGCCCGACCGCAGCGTGATCCAGTGGGACAAGGACGACCTCGACGCGCTTGGCCTGATCAAGGTCGACATCCTGGCGCTGGGCATGCTCAGCGCGATCCGGCGCGCGCTTGAATTTGTCGGCGCCAAGCGTGGCGTGCCGCTGCCGTTTCACGAGATCCCGGCCGAAGACCCGGCGGTCTACGCGATGCTCTCGCGCGCCGACAGTGTGGGCACCTTCCAGGTCGAAAGCCGGGCCCAGATGAGCATGCTGCCGCGCCTCAAACCGCAGAAGTACTACGACCTCGTGATCGAGGTCGCGATCCTGCGCCCGGGCCCGATCCAGGGCGGCATGGTGCATCCCTACCTGCGCCGGCGCAACGGCGAAGAGCCGGTCGACTACCCGAGTGCCGAAGTCCGCCAGGCGCTCGAGCGCACCTGCGGCGTGCCGATCTTTCAAGAGCAGGTGATGCAGTTGGCCGTGCTCGCCGCCGACTTCACGCCCGGCGAGGCCGACAGCCTGCGGCGCGCGATGGCGGCCTGGAAGCGCAAGGGCGGCCTCGGCCCGTTTCATGAACGGCTGGTCGGGCGGATGGTCGAAAAAGGCTACGCGCTGGAATTTGCGCAGCGCATCTTCAAGCAGATCGAAGGTTTTGGTGAATACGGTTTTCCGGAAAGCCATGCCGCCAGTTTTGCGCTGCTTGTCTATGCCAGTGCCTGGCTCAAAAACCATCACCCCGATGCTTTTCTGGCTGCGCTGCTGAACAGCCAGCCGATGGGTTTTTATGCCCCCGCGCAGCTCGTGCGTGATGCCCGCGAACATGGTGTCGAGGTGCGGCCGGTGGACGTGAGCTCGAGTCTGTGGGACAGCGTGCTTGAAGCCGGTGAGGGCGCGCTGCGCCCGGTCCGGCTGGGCCTGAGCCGGATCAGCGGTTTTGACGAAGCCGCCGCGCAGCGCCTGCTCGCTGCGCGGGCACAAGCCGCTTTTGCCAGCCCCGAAGACCTCGCCCGGCGCGCGCTGCTCGACGCCGGCCAGCTGCAGTTGCTGGCCCAGGCCGACGCCTTGAGCGGGCTGGCCGGCCACCGCCACCAGGCGGCCTGGGCGGTGGCCGGGGTCGATACGCGTGCGACGCCGCTGTTGCGCGCGACGCGCACCCATGAGGCGCAGGCGCTGCTGCTGCCGCCCGACGCGGCCACCGATACCCTGGCCGACTACCGCGCCACCGGGCTGTCGCTGAAGAACCACCCGCTGGCGCTGCTGCGCCCGGCGCTCGATGAATTCAAGGTCCAGCCGGCCGCGGTATTGATGTTGTGCCGCAGCGGCCAGCTCGCCCGCGCCAGCGGCATCGTGACCCACCGCCAGCGCCCCGAAACGGCCAAGGGGGTGGTCTTCGTGACCCTCGAAGACGACACCGGCTCGGTGAATGTGATCGTCTGGCCGGCGGTGGCCGAGGCGCAGCGCAAGCCGCTGCTGGCGAGCACCCTGCTCACCGTCTATGGTGTCTGGCAGCGCGAAGGCGAGATCCGCCACCTCATCGCCAAGAAGCTCATCGACCATTCGGCGCTGCTCGCCGGGCTGGCCAGCCGGTCGCGCAATTTCAGGTGAGGCAAGAGGCGATCGTGCCGGCAGGCGGCGCCGGCGACGCGAGTTCGTACAGCACATCGGGACAACGCTCTTCGTTGTCGCGGCCGTCGCTCAAACGCAGCGCGACAAAACCGTGGCGTTCGTAGAAGCGGCGCGCGCCGGTGTTGGCGGCAAAGGTGAACAGGCGCAGCGGTCGTGGCAAGGTCTGCATCGCGTGACCGAGCAAGGTCGAGCCGATGCCGCGGCCGACCAGCGCGGGATCGACCGCCATCTGCTCGATCCAGGCGGCTTGAGCGTCGAGCGACGTCGCCATCACGGCGACCACCCGGCCATCGAGCTCGGCCACGGTCACGCCACCGGCAGGCACCAGCGTCGTCGCGACCCAGGCCCGGACTTCGCTGTCGCTGTGCACCGACGGCGCATAGGGCATGAAGGCCGCGCGGGTATCGATCAGCAGGGCCGCGACTGCGGCCGCGTCGTTGCTGCTGGCAGGGCGAAGCCGGGTCTTCATGGCGCAGCGATTTTCCAGCAGCAGTCAACCGGGGTCACCAGCTGCATCACACAACCTGCGCCGCGATCACCGCGCGGGTGCCGGCATCGGCGGCAAACATATGCTCCACGCGCAGCGAGGCCAGGGTGATGTCCTGCGGTGTGCCGAAAGTCGTGAACATGCTGAAAAACGCCAGTTCGCCATGGACGCTGGCAAACCGCGTCGTCAGCACCGGCGCCATCAGCCGCGGCCAGCCGTTGTGCAGGCCATGGCCGCCCAGGCGAGTGCGCAGCAGCGCTGCAAAGGCTTCGACCTTCGGGGTCAATGCGGGCTGTACCGAGGCTTCGTCGCGCAGGTGGGCCAGCATCGACGGGCCGACCTCTAGCAGGTTGATCATCGGCCGCGTGAAGCCCTCGGGGTGGATGAGCATGTCGAGCATGTTCAGCGGGGTCGTGGCCGGCAGCTCGGCGGCCCAGGGCACCAGGGTTGCGGCCAGCCAGCGGCCGCCGCGGTTGGCGTTGAGCAGGTTCCACTGCGCATCGATGACCAGTGCCGGCATCGGGTCGTGGGCTTGCAGCAACTGCACCATCGCCTCGTTGGCGCGCGCCAGCGCCGGGTCGTCGATCGATGCGGCGCCATAGGCCGGCGCGTAGCCGGCCTGCAGCATGGCCACATTGCGCAGCGCCAGCGGTGCATCGAGCTCGTGCAGCCAGGCGATCAACAACTCGCGGCTGGGCTTGGCACGGCCGGTCTCGACAAAACTGACATGCCGCTGCGATACCCCGACGCGCATCGACAGCTCCATCTGGCTCAAGCGCCGCGATTGCCTCGCCTGACGCAAGGTGACCGGCAAGGTGTGGGTCAGCACATTCATCAATGCATTGAATCACGGGCAGGTACAACGGCCACGCCGCGGCAAGCACTTGGCCTGCACGTGACCATTACGCCGCAGGTAGTTGCGTGCATCAGCGGCGCACCCAAGACTCGATGCACCTCTTCTTGAAAGGCCTTGTCCATGCCACGCACCCTGCTCACCATCACCGTCATCTTGTTCGGCGCCTTGACTGCCATCGCGCTGTGGCAACACGGCTATTGGGGCATCATCGCGCCGCATTTTCAGAGCTTCGGCGCGGGCCAGGTATTTGCCGACCTCGTCATCGCGCTGGCCCTGGCGATGGCCTGGATCTGGCACGACGCCAGGGCGGCCGGCCGCAAGGCCTGGCCGTGGCTGGTGCTGACGCTGGCCGCGGGGTCGTTCGGGCCGCTGCTGTACTTGCTGGGCCGAAGGCCGAGCCGGCCCTGATTTGCCGGCGCGCTGCGGCCGGGCGCAGGCTGCCAGGCCGGCGGCCCGGGCGGCGCGTTGTGGCCTTCCGCGGGCCGGCACAATCGCGCCCATGCAACTCCCGATCGAATGGCTGCCGGCGGCCGGCGCGCCCGAACAACTCATCCTGCTGCTGCACGGCTGGCGCTCCGACGGCGCGGCGATGGCGCCGCTGGCGCAGGCCTTGCGCGCAGAGTTTCCGCAGGCCGCGGTGCTGGCGCCGGATGCGCCGAACGTCGGCGACGGCGGGCGCGCCCGGCAGTGGTACTCGATCAGCGCGTTGGACGTAGCGGCCTGGCACGAGCGTGTGCAGACGCTCCTGCCGCAGCTGCAAAGCTGGGTCCGCGCGCAGCAATCGCGCCTCGGCGTCGGCGCTGCGGCAACCGCGCTTGGCGGGTTCTCGCAGGGCGCGATCCTCGC
>JANOKR010000312.1:0-2192 GCA_031419315.1 Betaproteobacteria bacterium | reverse complement strand
GGGGTGGCCGGCGCAGGGCGTAAGAATTCCACAACCGAAGCCGGCCACCCCAATCCCGGCTGCGGGAACAACCCAAGCGACCCAAGCAACCCAAGCCCTGAACGGCGCGCATCAACCGCCCCCGCGCAGCACTCGCCCCGGCCGTTGATCATTGCGCACGCCACCCAGCAGCGCCGCTTGCCCGTTGACGAGCACATGAACAAACCCCGCCGGGTGACGCGCCGGTGCCACGATGCTGGCCTGGTCTTGCACCGCAGCAGGATCGAAGACGACGATGTCCGCGAACGCGCCCTCAGCCAGCCGGCCGCGATCGAGCAAACCCAAGCGCTGCGCCGGCCGGCCGCTGATGCGGTGTACCGCCTCGGGCAGCGTCAGCACCCCGCGGTCGCGGGCGTAGTGGCCTAGCAAGCGCGCGGTCCAGCCATAACCGCTGAGCGAGCCGATGGTGTTGTGCAGTGGCCCGCGGCGCGACACCGCCAGGGTGTCTGACATCACGCTGCACTGCGCGTCGCGCAGGCACAGGCAGATATCGGCGTCGTCAAAATTCTGCGATGTCCACATCAGCTGCGGTGCGGCTTCGCCTTCTTCGAGCAGCAGGTCGAACATCGCATCGTGCGGGTCGACACCCCGCAGGCGGCCGATGGTGGCGAAGTCGACACCCACCAGCTCTGCATTCGCCATCGAGCGCAGCAGCACGATGCGCTGCCAGAGTTTTTCACTGACCAGGCGCCAGATCGGGCGCGGGTTGGTTTTCATGCGCTCGCGTTGTGCCGGGTCAGCCAGGCGCTGCAATAGCGCCGCAGTGCCACCCTCGCGCGCCCAGGCCGGCAGCGACGCGACGACCACGGTGTGGCTCCAGTCGTGCGGGATGACGTCAAAGGCGACATCGATGCCTTCGTGCCGCGCCGCATGGACCTGTTCCAGCGCCTGCAACATCGCGCCGGGTGGCGCGCCAAACTTGGGCTGGATGTGCGAGATCTGCAGCTTCGCACCACTGCGCCTGGCGGTGCGGATAGCCTCGGCAAAACCCATCTCGCAATCGATATCGCGGTTGCGCACATGCGTGGCGTAGAGGCCGCCGCGGCGCGCGGCGACCGCCGCCAGCGCGTCGATCTCATGCGCTGACGCCTCGTTGCCGGGCCAGTATTCGAGCCCGGTCGACAGGCCGATTGCACCTTCGTCGAAAGCCTGTTCGGCCAACCGGGTCATGCGCGCCAGGCCGCCGGCGCCGGCCGCGCGCGAGATCGCGCCATGGCCAACAAAGGCGGCGACATTGACCGCCGGCTGCGCGGCTTGCAATCGATCGAGGTACTCGGCCAAGCTGCGCCAGTCGAGCGCCACGCCGGCATCGAGATAACCGATGAGCTGGCTCGCGTCGCCGCCCTCGGCCATCGGCGCGGCGCTGAAGCCACATTGGCCGATGACCTCGGTGGTCACGCCCTGGCAGACCTGGCTGTCGGCACTGCCATCAACGAGCAGCGTGAAATCGCTATGGGTGTGGATGTCGATAAAACCGGGCGCCACGGTCAGGCCGCGAGCATCCAGCTTGAGCGCTGTGCTTGCGCCGCGCAGATCACCGACCGCGACGATGCGGTCGCCACGCACGCCGACATCGGCACCGAAGGCAGCGCTGCCGCTGCCGTCGATGACCGCGCCGCCGTGGATCAGGATGTCGAACATTGGCTTGAGGTTAACGCGAGACTAACGCGCCAGCTTGGCCATGCTGGCGAGCTCGCGCCCGATCACCGCGACGCCGGCATCGATGCGATCTACCGTGATCGACGAATACCCGATGCGCAGGTAGTGCTTGGGCGGCCGCAGGCCGGCAAAAAAAACATCCCCTGGCTCAACCACCACCCCCTCGCGGTAGAGCCGCAGCGCCAGCTCGCGGGTATCGACGCCCTTGCGGGCGCTGACCCACAGCGCCGAGCCGCCCTGGGCCGAAGTCGGTACCAGGCTCGGCGCATGCAAGGCCAGCGCCGCGTGCAAGGCCTGCGCGCGGTCGCGGTAGGCCAGGTTCAGGCGCCGCACAAACGCTTCTTGGTGGCCATGGGCAATGAAGGCCGCGGCGGCCTGCTGGTTGTTGGTCGGCACATGGCGCATCACCAGCCGGCGCAGCGCACGCAGCTCGACGATCAACTCGGCCGGCGCCACCACATAACCCAGGCGCAGGCCATGCGCCAGGGTCTTTG
>JANOKR010000311.1:0-1829 GCA_031419315.1 Betaproteobacteria bacterium | reverse complement strand
TGCGGCTCGCTGCTGCGCGCGGCGATGCGTTGCAGCTCGGCCACCTCGTCGGCCGGCGCCAGGGGCTTGTAGCCAAACTCGATCGCCCAATGGTCATAGGGGCCGAGCGCGGCGCGGAACGGCGCGCCGTGGCTCTGGAATGGCACCCCCGAAGGCGGCAGGTTGATATCCGGATAGTCCATCACCGAGCCTGCGATGCCATTCGCCGCGGTGAATACCGGGTCAGCAAGCTGGGCCAGGGTGTAAGCCCGCGACGAGCGGAAGTTGTGGCGCAAGCCGAGCGTGTGGCCGACCTCGTGCATCACGACGCCCTTGACCCATTCCTGCACAAAACGCTCGGCCTCAGCGCTGTCGGGGGCGATGTCGCCACGCGCCGCCAGCACGTCGAGTGCATAACCGAGTTGCTCAGCGGCATGGCTGGCGTAGGTGCAGGCGGCGCCGCCGCCGTGGCCATGGCCGGCCGCCAGATCGGCGGCCTTGTGCGCCGCCCCCGACTGCAAACGAGCGTCCCAGTCGATCGCCTCACCGGCGTTGAAGACCCGCGATCGCAGGCTGCGCAAGCTGCGTGTGTTAGCGGCGTCGATAAGGATATCGGCATCCAGAATCTCGCCGCTGCGCGGGTCGACCTGGCTTGGGCCGATGCCGCCGAACTGGGGCTGGCGCGTCGTGATCCAGCGCACCGAGGCGATGCCGACATCGAGGGTCTCGACCGTCGAGTCATCGGCCTGGACCGTGACTTTGATCGCGTCCTTGAAGCCGACGCGTTCGAAGGCAGCGTTCCAGGCCAGGATGCCGGCCTTGACCGACTCGCGGTACTTCACCGGCACGCTGCGGTCGACATGAAACTCGATCGGCTTGACGGGCTCGGAAACGGCCGCCGCGGGGTCTTTTTTCTCCAGCCGCCAACGATTGACCATGCCCTGCCGCGCGCTGCGGCCGAGGTCGCTCGAAAAGTCGTAGACCGGCGTCGAAAAGTAGCCCACGCGCTGGTCGGCAGCACGTTTGGCCATCGGCGTTTCTGGCAGCTTGGTGATCGCGTAGTACAGGCCGATGAACATGCTGCGGGCATCGGGTATCGAGCGCGGCACGCTGGGCACCGGCGCGCCCGGCGGTGCCCCCGGCATGGCGCTGGCGATGCTGCCGGTCGCAAAGTGCGCCTGCACGTTGAAGACCACCTGGTCGGCCGAGCCGCGCACCGACGTGAACGAGGTATGCCGCGGGTCCAGGCCATAACCCTGGCGGAAGGTCGTTTGCAAGCCGATGCCCAGGCCGAGCAGGTCGCCCAGGAAGAGCGGGTTCGCCTCGACCAGGATCGCTTTGGATTCAGGGTGCGGCTGGCTGGCGACAACCGTGCTCGACAGCAGGCTCGGTGAAAACGCCGCTGCCACGGCACGCGCTTCGGGGCTGCCTGCGGCGGCCACATACTCGGTGTTGACGGCCATCAGCCGCACCTGGTTGTGGACGCGCTGAAACTCGACCAGTTGGCTGCGCCCGTAGCGGCCCCAGCGGCCGATCATCGTGCCGCCGAAGATGCCGGCCTCGCCGATGCCGTGCGAAATCTTGGGCGACAAAAAGTACGCCTTGCCGAGCTGGTCCGGCTTGAGTTCGATCCAGACTTTTTCGTCCTTCTGCCAAAGCGTGAGCAGGCCTTCGATCTTCTTGGCGTCCTTGATGACCACCGCGTGCGCCGGCGGGGTGCCGGGTGCAGGCGGCGCAACCGGCGGCGCTGGCGGGGGCGTGCCGGGGATCGGCGCGCCCGACGCCGGCCGGCTCGGCGCCGGCGCTGCCGCCGGGCTGGTGGGTGCCGCCGCTACCGGGCGCGCCGCGGC
>JANOKR010000310.1:0-14517 GCA_031419315.1 Betaproteobacteria bacterium | reverse complement strand
TTCAAACCGATCCGCGCGTTTTTTGCGAAGAAGCCCGAGTTGAGTGTTGAGTTTGTGGCGCGGCCGGGGCCACCGGCAGACAACATCGCCGCGGCGGCCGAAAAGGGCGACTTCGACTTGATCATGATGGGCTCGCACGGCCAAAGCTCACTCGCCAACCTGGTCATGGGGTCGGTCGCGACCAAGGTCATGGCGCATTGCAAGACGCCCGTGCTTTTGGTTCGTTAGGCATCGGCTCCAGCGGCGCGCCCAAAGCGCGCACCGTGTTGCGCGTGCTCAGTTCGGCCGTGATGCCAGGCCGTTGAAGCAGATCTGCAGCACCCAATCGACGATCTGTTCGTCGCTGTAGGCGCCACCTGCTTTGAGCACCGCCGGCACCGGGTCGCAGGCGCGGGCGAACAGCGTGAACAGCACCACCTCGGGCGGCAGCGTGCGGTCGACCAGGCCCTCGAGCTGGGCCTTGACGATCCAGGCGCCGAGCTGATCGCTGGCCTGCGTCAGCAGCGCCAGATAACGCGTGTCCGCCATCAACTCGGCGCGCAGCCGAGAGTTCTGCGACGGCAGGATTGGCATCTCGCCAGCCAGCTGCTGACGCAGCGCCCAGCGGGTGACTTCGCGCAGGCGGTCCACCGCGCTGGCGTCAGTCCGGGCCGACTGCGTACCGATGATCTCAAGTGTGCGCTCAAGCACACGCACCATCGCTGCCGCAGCCAGCGCTTCTTTCGACACAAAGTGTTTGTACAGGCTCGCTTTGGCGATGCCGACGTCGGCGGCGACCTCGTCCACCGTCATCAAATCGAAGCCCTTTTCGGCGAGCAGCCGGTTCACCGACGCGACGATCGCGTCCTCACGAACCTGAAGTACCTGCTGCCGGAATGCGCCACGAGCCATGAGTCGATTGTAGGTCGCCAGCCGCGGGTGGCGACTGTCGCGTCTAAATTTGAACTCGACGGTCGCAGGTCAGATCGCACTTCGGGATGCGACCTGGGCCGCGCGACCGCGGACGCGCTCAGCCGCGGGGCGCGCTGCGCCGGCTGGCCAGCCGGCGCCAGAAACCGAGATCGCGGGTTCCGGCCGGCACGGGTGCGGCAACGACCTCGGGCGCCAGCGAAAGCTCCAGGCCAAAGGCGGTGCCGTAGTCGGCAAAGTCGGGTTGGGCCGGCCACTGACGCGCTTTGTGGCGGCGAAAGAGTCGCGCTGCGGTCGAGATGTTGGCCATACGGGTCACCCTGGTTTCAAGCGCTTTGGTCGTGACTTCAGTGTCGGCCTTTCAAACAAATTCATGCGCGGGATGAGCTGGGTCAACGTGTGCCAATTCACGTGCGAGGCCAAATCTTGCGGCACGCTTCGTCGCTAGAATCCGCCGCCCACCCCATGCCCACGCCCCGCTTCTGCGCCATCGACTTCGGCACGTCCAACTCTGCGGTGGCGCTGCCGCTGCCCGCAGGCGGCGTGCGCCTGGTCGAACTCGAACCCGGCTGGCGCACGATGCCCACCGCGGTGTTCTACCGCGCCGACGGCCCGGCGCATGTCGAGCCGCTGCGCGAGTACGGGCGCGCCGCGGTGGCGGCCTATGTGGATGGGCTCGACGGCCGCCTGATGCGGTCGATGAAAAGCATCCTTGGCTCGCCGCTGGTCGAACAGAGCACTGATGTTGGCGGCGGCCGCGCGGTGCCGTATCTCGATGTGATTGCGGGTTACCTGCGGCGCCTGAAGTTCCTTGCCGAGCAGGAGGCCGGCGGCACCATCGAGCGTGTCGTGCTGGGGCGGCCGGTGTACTTCATCGACGACGATCCGGTGCGCGACGCCCAGGCGCAGGCTGCGCTCGAATCCGCGGCACGCTCGGTCGGTTTCAAGCAGGTGCGCTTTCAATACGAGCCGATCGCCGCGGCGCTGGACCACGAACGCAGCGTGACCGATGAGCAGCTGGTGCTGGTCGCCGATATTGGCGGCGGCACGTCGGACTTTTCACTCGTGCGGGTAGGCCCGAAGCGGCGCGCCCGCCTCGATCGACAGGGCGACATCCTGGCCAATCACGGCGTCCATATCGCCGGCACCGACTTTGATCGCCGCGTCGAACTGGCGGCGATCCTGCCGCTGTTCGGTTTTGGCGCGCTGGGCCCGGCGCTGCGTGGCGAGCCGCCGCGCGAGGTGCCAAGCGGGGTCTATTTCGACCTCGCGACCTGGCACTTGATCAACACCGTCTACAACCCGTTGCGGGTTGCTGAGCTGCGCCGCATGCGCGGCTATTACGCTGAACCGCAACACCACGACCGCCTGATGACGGTGCTGCACGACCGCCTCGGGCATGCACTGGCGGCGGCCGCCGAGCAGGCCAAGATCGACGCCGCATCGGGTGGCCACGCTGGCATCGACTTGTCGATCGTCGAAGCCGGCCTGCATGCCGCGCTGGACGAGCACCGCGCGGCGCAGATCATCGACGTTGATTGCGAGCGCATCGTCGCCGCGGCGCGGCTAACGGTGCAAATGGCCGGCGTCGGCGCGGCGGCGGTGGACACGCTCTATTTCACCGGCGGCTCGACCGGGCTGCTGTCGCTGGTCGAGCGCATCGCGGCAGCTTTTCCCGCGGCCCAGCAGATCCGCGGCGACCGCTTCGCCAGCGTCGCCCGGGGTTTGGGCGAACATGCGCTGCGGGCATTCGGGCCGCGTGCCGCTTAGCCAGCCCTGCGATCCAGCCTTGGGTGCCCGCCCAACGGCGAACTCAGCCGCGAACCCAGCCGCTAGGGCGCGGCGACAAACCGGTTGCCGTTGCCCTTGTAGCGGTCGATCTCGCGGCGCAGGTCGGCGAGTTCTTCGCAGCCGCCGGCACAGGCGCGCTGCAGCGTTGCCAGATGGCGCTCGGCGCGCGCCAGGTCGCCGGTCATCAATGCCAGTTCGCCGTCGTACTCCAGCGCGCCGCGGTGCATCGGGTCCATCTTCAGCGCTGCTTCGTAGCCGGCCCGGGCCTCGGCCAGGTTCGGCGGCGACTGTTTGCGCAACGTGTAGCCCATCAGGTTGTGCCAGTCGGCCAGGCCGCTGGCGTTGACGCGGCGCAGTTCGGTCAGCGCCTGCGGCCAGCGTTTGGCAGCGATATGTTCGCGCGCGACGACGAGTTTGTCGGCCGGCGCTGCAGCAGCCGGCGGTGGGCTCGGGTCGGCCGCCCAGGTCGGAGCGGCGGCGCCGGCGACGGCGACAAACAACGACAAAAGTGTCGAGAGCGAGGCAGCGGTTCGAGGGTGTTTCATCGGCGTCTCCGGGGCGCTGGTGCGTTGGTGGTGTGGGTGGTGCGGTTGACGTGTGGGCGGTTGCCGTGCGGCGGCCGCTGCGGCCGCGAAATATCGGCAATCAGCAGCACCGCGCGCACCGTATCTTCCACGGCTTCTTCCAAGTCTGCTGCCGGCTCCAGGGTTTCGATCACCGGGACAAGGTCATTTGCGTCTTCGAGATCCTCGGGGTCGAAGTTGGCAAAGAGGATCGCCAGCGGCTCGATCAGCGTGTCGTCGCCAATCTGCAGCAGCGCGGGGAAATGCTCCATCGCCGCCGAGAAGCCTGCCACCCAGGGCCGCAGGGTCAGTTGTGGCGGGGCGTCGTCCTCCTCGGCAAACAGCCAGGGGTCGAACCACTGCCGGCCGCTGATCGCGGCGCCGAGTTCGGCATGGCGGCGCTGCGCCAGCTCGTGGATGCGCGGTGTCGCGGCGCCCGCGGGCGCCGGCCGGCCGTCGACGTCGGTGACAAAGCGCAGCCACTGCGCCGGCAGGATCTCGCGCGGCTGCAGCAGCACGCCACACAAAAAGCCGTCCAGCGAATCGGCATCGGGTGCTTCCAGCGGCTCGGGAACCTCGGCGAGCAGGTCACGCAGCTCCAGGATCTCGGCATCGGTGAGTGGGGTCGGCACAAAGGTCATGGCGGATTGTCGTCCTAGGGATGGTTGCCCGTGGCGGTGGCGCCTAAAGTGCGATTTCCCAACGACGTCCTTTTCGAAGGACTTAGAAACCCGCCGGTGACCCCGGCGGGTTCTTTTTTTGTCGGCCACCGCACCACTGCCTTGCCGACGTTGCTCGAGTCGCCATGAACCGTGCCGACCACGTCGTCCACATCATCGCGCCGGCCAATTGACTAGACTCAGGGTTCGTCGCAGCTGCATCAGGAGACACGATCATGGGCGCCCCGGAAGCCTTCACCACCACCACCGACGTTGGCCACTGGATCGGCGGCGCTCGCAGCGCCGGCAGCGGCACCCGCACACAGGCGGTCTGGAACCCGGCCACCGGCGCCATCGCGCGCCAGGTGCATCTGGCCAGTGTCGACGACGTTGCGGCCGCGGTTGCCGCCGCGCATGCCGCGCAGCCGGCCTGGGGCGACACGCCGCCGATCCGCCGCGCGCGGGTGCTGAACCAGTTTTTGCAGTTGATGAACCAGCACCGCGACGCCATCGCCGCGATGATCACTGCCGAACATGGCAAGGTCTTCACCGACGCCCAGGGCGAAGTCACTCGCGGCATCGACATCATCGAATTTGCCTGCGGCATTCCGCAGCTGCTGAAGGGCGATTTCACCGACCAGGTCAGCACCGGCATCGACAACTGGTCGCTGCGCCAGCCGCTCGGCGTGGTTGCCGGCATCACGCCTTTTAACTTCCCCTGCATGGTGCCGTTGTGGATGTTTCCGGTCGCGCTGGCCTGCGGCAACAGCTTCATCCTCAAACCCAGCGAGCGCGACCCGTCGCCCTCGCTGTTCATGGCCGAGCTGCTCAAAGAGGCCGGCCTGCCGGATGGCGTTTTTAACGTCATCCAGGGCGACAAGGTCGCGGTCGACGCGCTGCTCACACACCCGGATGTCAAGGCGCTCAGCTTTGTCGGCTCGACGCCGATCGCGCAGTACATCTATCAAACCGGCGCCCAGCATGGCAAACGGGTGCAGGCGCTGGGCGGCGCCAAGAACCACATGGTCGTGATGCCCGACGCCGATATCGAACAGGCCGTCGACGCCCTCATCGGCAGCGCTTACGGTTCGGCCGGCGAGCGTTGCATGGCGATCAGCGTGGCGGTGCTGGTCGGTGATGTCGCCGACAAAATCGTGCCGCTGCTGGCCGAGCGCGCCAAGGCCTTGAAGATCAAGAACGGCATGCAGCTCGACGCCGAGATGGGCCCCATCGTCACCCGCGAAGCGCGCGACCGCATCGAGACCTACATCGGCGTCGGGGTGGCCGAAGGCGCCAAGCTGGTCGTCGACGGCCGCGGCCACCAGGTCAGCGGACACGAAGCCGGTTTTTTCACCGGCGGCACGCTGTTCGACCATGTCACGGCGTCGATGCGCATCTACAAAGAAGAGATCTTCGGCCCGGTGCTGGCCTGCGTGCGCGCGAAAGATTTTGGCGCAGCGCTGCAACTCGTCAACGACCACGAGTTTGGCAACGGCGTGTCGTGTTTCACCAGCGACGGCGGTGTTGCGCGCGAATTCAGCCGGCGGGTGCTGGTCGGCATGGTCGGCATCAATGTGCCGATCCCGGTGCCGATGGCCTGGCATGGTTTTGGTGGCTGGAAACGCAGCCTCTTTGGCGACATGCATGCCTATGGCGAAGAAGGCGTGCGCTTTTATACCAAGCAAAAAAGCATCATGCAGCGTTGGCCCGAGAGCATCGGCAAGGGCGCCGAGTTCACGATGCCGACGGCGAAATAGCACACCGGCATCGCTGCCCTCACGGGCCACGCCCATGGCTGCGCCGCCGACCCTCGAAACGGCCCGCGCGGCTTTTGACGGCGGCCGTTTCGATATCGCGCTGCAAATCCTGCGGGCCTTGCCCGAAGTGCTTGGCGATAGCGCCGAGCGTGCCGAAATCGCCCGCTTGCGGTGCATGTCGGCGTACCGCCTCGGCGAACTCGACGAAGCAGCGACGTTGGTGAGCCTGATCATTGACCCGGTGGGCAGCCATGCCGACGATGCCGGCCGCTTCGACATGCTTGCCATCGGCGTCGTCGCTGCCGGTGAGCTGGCGCGTTTCGACGAAGCCATCGAACACCTGCGTCGGCTGCTTTCGCTGGCCACCCGCGCGGGCACGTTGGCCAGCCATGTACGCGGCCGCGGCTCGGTGGCGATCTGTTTTGCGCTGCTCGGCGACGCCTGGGCCGGGCAGCGTTTGCTGGCCGAATTGATCGGCCTCTTTCAAGGCCTGCCCGAGCAGTTGCGGCTCGAGGCCACGGCGCGCAACAACCACACCTCGGTTTGCCTGCAGCTCGTACGCCTGGCCACCCAAGGCGGTGATGCGGCGGGCGCAGCCGAGGCGATGGACCACGCCCAGTCCAGCCTGGACCGGTGCGTGGAGATCGCAAGCACTCTCAACGACCCGCGGCTGAAGGCCTTTGCCAACGTCCACCAGGGTGAAGTCGCGATGATGCGCGGCGACCCCGCGCACGCCCTGGCGCTGCTGACGCCTGCCGCTGCTGAAGCCGAGAGCACGGGCCTGTGGGCCCACTGCCGCCAGCTCAACCTGCTCATGGCTGAGGCGCGGCTGACTGCCGGCGACAGTGCGGCCGCGTTGACGCATCTCGACAAGGCCGGCGCCCGGCTGGGCGACGGCCACGAGATCGGCCTGCGCATCCGCGTCCACTCCGGCCTGCACCGCGCCTGGGCGGCGCGTGGTGACAGCGCCCAGGCGCTGGGCCACCTCGAGCGGGCGCGCGAACTGGCGCAGTACCGGCAATACCGGCAAATGCAGGCGCAGTCACGATTTCTGCGCACCCGGCTCGAGTTTGAACACCTCTACCCGTTCCGCGGCAAACCAACCTGAACCCCATGCAGCCAACAACCCCAGCATCGACCTCGACCCCGACATCGACCCCCACACCGCCGGCCCTGATCTTCATGACGCAAGTGCGCTGCGACGTCGGCCCGGTGGTCTCCCTCGGCGGCCCGGCCAAGCATGGCGAGCGGCGCTATGTGGCCTTGGGCGGCGGCAGCGTTGTCGGCCCCGAGCTCAATGGCAGCCTCGTCGAAGGCGGTGTCGACTGGCAGGTGCAGCGCGCTGACGGGGTGCTCGACATCGCCGCGCATTACGTCATCCGCACCGACGACGGCGCGCTGATCGAAGTCCAGAGCGACGGCATTCGGCATGCGTCACCCAAGGTCATGGCGCGCCTGCTGCGCGGCGAGCCGGTCGAGCGTGACGCGTATTTTTTCCGCACCCTGATGCGCTTCACCACCGGCGCGCCAGCCTGGTTGCACCTGAACAAGGTGATGGCCATCGCCGCCGGTCAGCGTGCGGCGCACCAGGTGGTGCTCGATGTCTACCGTTTGACCTGAGCGGCTGAGCAAGCCGCTCAACGGCACGCCGGAGATCGGCTCAGCGAGCGTTTTCTTGAGCTGCCCGGCGCCGGCGCGCGGTCAGCAACAGCAGCGCAGTGCCGGCCAGCATCAGGACCCAGGTCGACGGTTCGGGCACTTGGCCAACATAGATGTTGTCCAGCGCGGTGTCCTTGACGCCTCCGCTGGTGGGCACCCATTGCACCCGGCCGATGGCCACGCTGGAGGTGATGCCGACAAAGCCGATCGTCGCCGGCCCTTGTGTCAACACATAACTGCCGATGAGCAGGTTGGCGGTGTCGTAGACCTCGACCACGGGTGCTGCAAACTGGTTCGTGATCGATGTGAAGCCGACCGCGGTCGGCGCCGGCCCGCCAAAACTCATGGCGATGTCTTCATTGCCGCTGACGGTGAGCACGTTGGATGTCGGCGCGACATCGAAGTCGAGCGTTGCGGCAGCGCCGCCGGGCACAGCAATGTAGAGATTGCTCGGGTGCGCAAACGTCACGCTGCCTTCGGTGTACGGGTTGGCGATGCCCGGCGTGTCAGCCGCGGTGCTGAAGCCTTCAAATGTGGCTTGCAGCGTCGACGTACTGGCGCCCAGAAAGCCGGCCATGCTGTCGTAGAACGTCACCGCTGCCGATGCCGGCAGCGCGGCAGCGAGTGCAGCGGCAGTCAGCACTGCGCGGCCGGCGAGTCGGGTGTATTGGGCGCGATGGGTGTGGCGAGTGAAGTTGATGCGAAGTGACATGGCGGGCTCCCGGGTTGATGCCGCCATGTTTTGCCGCGACCGGCGCAGGGTCAACCCCCCATCCCGGCGGTCCCCCTAGCTTCAACTGCCTTCAACTGCCGATCACACCACCATCGGCCTTGCGAATGACCACGGTTGACGATCGTGGCCGGCCGCCTGGCTGAAAGTCAGGCCAGTTGGAATATTTGGCCGGCTCGGCCGGGTCGCTGCGGTCGCTGGGCGTTTCGCCCGGATGCTGCACGTTGATGAACAGCGTGCGGCCGTCGGGCGTGAAGGTGACGCCAGTGACCTCGCTGTTGGTCGGCGCGGTCAGGAAGCGACGGACCTCGCCGCTGGCCAGGTCGCAGGCCAGCATCTGGTTGTTGCCGATGCGCAAAAACTCGCCTTTGTACATCTGGGTCGCGTGCGCGTCGGTCTGGATCCACAACACGCCGCGCGGGTCGAAGCCGATGCCGTCGGCGCAGCCGAAGATGTCGCCCTTGATATTGCCCTTGGCCTCGGCGCGCTCGTTGGCCGGGTCGCCGGCGAGCACCAGGTGGTTCCACTTGAAGCCCGCGGCGTCGAAGTCGCCGGTTTCTTTCCAGCGGATGATCTGGCCCATCGTGTTGTTCGCGCGGGGGTTGGCGGCGTCCACACCCGGCATGTCCTTGGCGCCGCGCGAAGAGTTGTTGGTCAGCGTGCAGTAGACCCAGCCGCTGCGTTTGTCGATCGCCAGCCACTCCGGGCGGTCCATCTTCGTCGCGCCGAGCAGGTCGCTGGCCTGGCGGGCCTTGATCACGACCTCGCCCTGGTCGGCAAAACCGTTCGCCGTGGTCAAGGGCCCCTGACCCTGTGCCAGCGCGATCCAGCGGCCGCTGCCGTCGGCGTCGAAGCGCGCCACGTACAAGGTGCCATGGTCGAGCAGGGTGCGATTCGCCTGCGCTTTGCTCAGGCCATTGCCCGCCGGCGCGATGCGGTCACGGGAGACAAATTTGTAGATGTACTCGAAGCGTGCGTCCTCACCCGAATAGACCACCGCGCGGCCGTCTTGAGTGACCGCGACCCAGGCGCCTTCGTGCGCGGCGCGGCCGAGCGCGGTACGCTTGACCGGCGTGCTCGTCGGGTCGGCCGGATCGACTTCGACGACCCAGCCAAAGCGGTTCGGCTCGTTCGGGTTCTTGGCGGTGTCGAACCGATCGTCGTGTTCGTGCCAGCGATAGCCCCAACCCTTGTGGCGGATGCCCCAGCGGCGTTCATGTTCGGTCGGCTTTTCGCCGGCGCTGAAGTAGCCGGCAAAGTTTTCTTCGCCGGACAGGTAAGTGCCCCAGGGCGTCTGGCTGCTCGCGCAGTTGTTCAAGGTGCCCAGCGCCAGCGCGCCGGCGGGGTCGGCCGCGGTTTTCATCATCGTGTGGCCGGCTGCCGGCCCGCCGATCGCGAACGGGGTGTTGCCGGTGAAGCGGCGTGCATAACGCGACGGCCGTACCATCTGCCAGCGATTGGCTTCGAGCCGGACCTCGATCACCGACAGGCCATGCGCGGCCTGCGATTTTTTGACCTTCTCGGCCGTCCACGGCACCAAGCCGCCGACATGCAGCAGGCCGTCGTCGGTGTACTCGTGGTTCTGCATCAAGAGGCCGTGGCTGTTGCTGCCGGCAAGCGGGAAAAACTCGATGCCGTCGTGGTGCATGCCCATCTGCACCGCCTGCTCTGCAGCGGTATTGGACGCGTCGGTCTTGAAGGCCGGCATGTCGCCGGCGATGCCGACGGGCTCGCCCCAGGCCGCGATGACACTTGCAACATAACCATCGGCGACCACCAACTTGTCGCCAGCACCCGGCGGGATGCCTTTGAAGCCGAGCATCGGGGCTGAGTCGCCCAGCAGCGTTGCGCAGCCCGACAGCGGCGCCAGCAGGCCGGCCACCGAAGCCGCTGCACCGCCGCGCAACACCGTGCGTCGCGACGGGCTCATCAAATCGTGGATGCTCGGGTTGGGCGAGCGGTTGCTGTCTTCCATCAGGTCGAAGTTTTTGGCCATCAGTTGCTCCAGGTTCAGGCGCGCAAGGTTATGACAATCGCATGACGCCGCGGTGTCAGAGTTTTTCGGTCTCGCCAGCGCGCGGCTGCCATTTCATGAGTCGCTTTTCGATGCGGCCGACAGCGCCGTCGAGCACCAGCGCAAAAGCCGTGAGCACCAGGATGCCGGCCATCACGGTATTGATGTCGAATGTGCCTTCGGCTTGCAGGATGAGGTAACCGACGCCCTGGCTCGAACCGAGATACTCACCGACGACGGCGCCGACAAAAGCCAGCCCGACACTCGTGTGCAGGCTCGAAAAAACCCAGCTCGTCGCCGACGGCAGATAAACATGGCGCAGCAGCTGGCGCTGGCTGGCGCCGAGCATGCGGGCGTTGGCCAGCACCACCGGGCTGACCTCCTTGACACCCTGGTAGACATTGAAGAAAACGATGAAAAAAACCAGCGTCACGCCGAGCGCGACCTTCGACGCAATGCCCAGTCCGAACCAGACCGAAAAGATCGGCGCCAGGATGATGCGCGGCATCGAGTTCAGCGCCTTGATGTAGGGCTCGAGGATCGCCGAGGCCATCGGCTGCAAGGCCAGCCACAGGCCGGCGGCCAGGCCCAGCACCGAACCGATGCCAAATGCGAGCAAGGTCTCGATCAGCGTGACCGCCAGGTGCCGGTAGATATCGGCGGCGCCAAAAAACCAGTTCCAGATGCGGCCGGCGACCTTGACCGGCTCGCCAAAAAAGAAGGCCGCCTGGCGGTCGTTGTCGAACATGAAGGTCGGCACCAGCCCGGGCGTGGCGAGCAGATGCCAGAGGCCAAAAACCAGCAACAGCAAGCCGATCTGCCAGGCTCTGAGGTTGCCGGGCCGGGGTGCGAACCAGTGCAGCATCGGGTGAAAGGCTAGTCGTGTCAGCGTTGCCTGAGCGGGCTGTCAGAGGTTGTGGCGGTACTGCACAAAACCCGGCTTCTCGGCGACCTGGTTGTAGAGAAACATCGCGTCGGTGTTGGACTCGTGGGTCAGCCAGTGCACCTTGGCCGCGCCCAGGCGCGGCGCCTGTGCATAGACATGTTCGATCAGCGCGCGGCCGACACCCTTGCCCCGCACTTCGGGCGCGGTGAACAGGTCTTGCAGGTAGAGCGAATTCAGCGCGCTCCAGCAACTGCGGTGCTCGATGAAATGCACCATGCCGACGACGCGGCCATCGATCTCGGCCAGCGCCAGGTGCATCGGTTCGGCGGGGTCGAGCAGGCGCGCCCAGGTGGTCTGGGTGGTGGCCTCGGGCAGGTCAACTTTGTAGAACGCCTGGTAACCGCGCCACAGCGGCAGCCAGGCGGCATGGTCGGCGGCAGTGGCGGGGCGGATCTCGATGTTGCTCATCGCGGACTCACTTTCGTTCGTTCAATGTCTGGTGCCCGCCGCCGGCTCGAGCGGCAGGCTTCAGGCCGCTTTCAATTGCTGCGCATAACCCTTGAGCACCTCGTCGCGCAGCACCGACCAGATGGCGCGGTGCAGGTCGATGAAGCGCGGGCTGCTGCGCACCTCGGTCACGTCGCGCGGCCGGGGCAAGTCGATCACAAATTCGCCCATCGGGTGGCTCGCCGGGCCGGCCGACAGCACGACCACGCGGTCGCTCATCGCGATCGCTTCGTCGAGGTCGTGGGTGATGAAGAGCACGGCTTTTTTCTTCGCCGCCCAGAGCGCGAGAACTTCGTTTTCCATCAACTGCCGGGTCTGGATATCGAGCGCCGAAAAGGGCTCGTCCATCAGGATGATGTCGGGGTCGAGTGCGAGCGTCTGCGCCAGGCTGGTGCGCTTGCGCATGCCGCCGGAAAGCTGGTGTGGATAGCGGTCGCCGAAGCCGCCGAGGCCGACCCGCTTGAGCCAATCGTCGGCTTGCGCACGGGCGTCGTTGAGGCCCAAGCCGCGAAACTCCAGCCCGGCAGCGACATTGCCTAAAGCGGTGCGCCAGGGCATCAGGCTGTCGGACTGGAACATGTAGCCGGCGCGTTTGTTGATGCCGACCAGGGCTGAGCCGAAGACATCCACCCCGCCGGTGCTCGGCTGCAACAGGCCGGCAGCGACATTCAGCAGCGTGCTTTTGCCACAGCCTGTCGGGCCGACGACCGAGACAAATTCGCCTGCGCCGACGGTCAGGGTCACATCACTGACCGCGGTGTAGCGCTGGCCTGGTGCGTCCTTGCTGACGAAGGTGCAGGACACCGCGTTGAGTTGCAGCGCGGCAGCGGTCATTGCCGTACCTGGGGCTCGCCGGCTGGCGCGGACGGCGCTCGCGCGGGGTCTGCAGCGGGTGCGCTGGCCGCTCCGGTGATCAACCCGACGAAGCACAGCAATGCCAGGATGCCAAATGCGGCGGCAGCCTGATAGCCGGTGTCGAGCCGGTGCGCGTTCCACAGCAGCAAGGTGGTCAGGTTGAGCACCAGGACAAAGACCGCCGCCGCGGCGACCGCTCGCCGGGCGGTCAGCGGCGGGTCGTAGCGCTGCAGCGCTGCAACATCGAACGCTGGCTTGGGCCAACCCGCAGCGACATCGGCCGGCCGCCAGCCGGGCGGGCGCAGCCAGACCCGCAGCTTGTCGGCCCAGGCGCCAGCGCGTGCGCTGTCGACGGCCAGATCGCGGTAGACCTGCAAATTGGCCCACACCGGGTTCCAACTGCGCAGCGGCGCGCGGGTGCCGTAGATGCAGGGCTCGGCATTGTCTTCCTCAGCGAAGGTGCCAAAGAGCCGGTCCCAAAGAATCAGGATGCCGCCGTAGTTTTTGTCCAGGTAGCGGTCGTTGACGGCGTGGTGCACGCGGTGGTTGCTCGGTGAGCAGAACCAGCGGTCGAACCAGCCGAGTTTGCCGATCGCTTGCGTGTGGACCCAGAACTGGTAGAGCAAATCGATCAACGCGACGGTGCCAAAGACCAACGGCGGCACGCCGACCAGCGCCATCGGCAGGTAGAAGATCCAGCCGAAGATCCAGTCACTGCCAGTCTGGCGCAGCGCCGTCGACAGGTTGTAATCCTCGCTCTGGTGGTGCACGACATGCGCCGCCCACAACACCGCGATGCGGTGGCCGCCGCGGTGCAGCCAGTAGTAAAAAAAGTCGTAGGCGACGAGGGCGCCGATCCACACCGCGGGGTTGGCTGGACTCAGTTCGAACCAGGCCAGTTTTTCATAGACCAGCGTGTAGATGCCGATCACCAGCAGCCGCGTGAAGAGGCCCATGACCTGGCTCATCACGCCCAGCCCGACGCTGTTCAGCGCATCGTTGAGGCGGTAGGTGTTGCGGCCGCGGCGCAAGCCGACGAGCAGCTCGATCGCGATCAGCGCCAGGAACACCGGCGTCGCCAGCACGATGATTTGTGCGCCTGTCATGCCTGCTCCTGCGCGCGAAGTTCTCAGCCCTTGGGGTACTTGGCGTTGGCCCTTTTTGCGAAATCGTTGCTGTAGACCAAGGTCAGGTCGAGCTTGGCCTTGGCCAGGTCTGCGTCGATGCTGGCCAGCGCGCGAAACGCCGTATCGGCACCCTTGTCGGGGAACAGGCCATCCGGTGAGAGTGCGTTTTTGGCGGCCAGAAAAGCGTCGATATACACCGCGCGGTCGCCGAGCAAAAAGGCCTCGGGCACCGCGCTGATGATGTCGCCGGGGCCGGCCGCCTGGATCCATTTGTTGGCGCGCACGATGGCGTTGGCCAGCGCCTGCACGGTGTTCGGATTTTTGTCGATGAATGATTGCGGCGCGTACAGGCAGCCGGCCGGCATCGGCCCGCCAAAGACCTTCTCGGCTTCGGCAACGATGCGGGTATCGGCGACGATCTTCAGGTCGCCAGAGCGCTGCAGCAGCGTGATCACCGGGTCGAGGTTGCTGATCGCGTCGATCTGGCCGGATCGCATCGCCGCCACCGCGCCCTGCGCCGCGCCGACGCCGATGATGCTCACGTCGCCGGGCTTCAAGCCGGCCTTGGCAAGAATGAAATTGACCAGCACGTTGGTCGACGAGCCCGGCGCGGTAACGCCGATCTTCTTGCCCTTGAGGTCGGCCACGGTCTTGTAGCCGGCCATCGTTTTGGGATTGACACCGAGCACGATCTGCGGCGCCCGGCCTTGCAGCACAAAGGCGCGCATCGGCTGGCCCTTGAACTGCATATTGATCGTGTGCTCGAAGGCGCCAGAAACGACATCGGCGCTGCCACCGACGACGGCCTGCAAGGCCCGCGCGCCGCCGGCAAAGTCGACGATCGACAGGTCGAGCCCCTCGGCCTTGAAGTATCCACGCTGCTCGGCAATCGTCAGCGGCAGGTAGTACAGCAGGTTCTTGCCGCCGACGGCGATCGTGGCCTTCGGTTTTTCAAGCGTCTGTGCGCGCACGACGGCCGGTGCGGCGATGAGGGCGCTGAGCGCGGTCGGTGCGGCGATGACAAAGTGGCGGCGTTGCATGCGGGTTCTCCAGGGATCAG
>JANOKR010000309.1:0-4491 GCA_031419315.1 Betaproteobacteria bacterium | reverse complement strand
GTTGGTTGGCGAGTAGTTAGCCGTTGGGCTCACGGCTGTCAATCTTCGATTTCCGCTGCGGGCTGCTCCCTCCCCTTCCCCTCCCTCCAAGAGGGAGGGGTGACTTGGCTCCCCAGCCCCTCCGGGAGGGGCGGGCTCCTCCGGAGCCCTCGCTCGAGCGCCGGGTACGGTGCTTGAGCGAGTGAAAGACAACCGATGAGCGCCATCCCCACCATCCTGCTCAACGTCAACGGCATCGAGGTCATCTACAACCACGTCATCCTGGTGTTGAAGGGCGTGTCCTTGCAGGTGCCCGAAGGGGGTGTCGTGGCCCTGCTCGGCGGCAACGGCGCCGGCAAGACGACGACGCTGCGCGCGGTGAGCAACCTGCTTGCGGGTGAACGTGGTGAGGTCACCAAAGGCTCGATCGAACTGCGCGGCGAACGCATCGAAAAACTCAGCACCGCAGAGATGGTCAACCGCGGTGTGATCCAGGTCATGGAGGGGCGCCACTGCTTCGCCCACTTGTCGATCGAAGACAACCTGATGACCGGCGCCTACACCCGCAAGGACGGCAAGGCCGCGATCGCGGCGACGCTGGACAAGGTCTACAACTATTTCCCGCGGCTGAAAACACGCCGTACGTCGCAGGCGGCCTACACCTCGGGTGGTGAGCAGCAGATGTGCGCGATCGGCCGCGCGCTGATGGCCAACCCGAAGATGGTGCTGCTCGACGAGCCTTCGATGGGCCTGGCGCCGCAGATCGTCGAAGAGGTCTTCGAGATCGTCAAAGACTTGAACCAGCGCGAGAAGGTGACGTTTTTGCTCGCCGAGCAGAACACGAATATGGTGCTGCGTTATTCCGACTACGGCTACATCCTCGAAAACGGCCGCGTCGTGCTCGACGGCCAGGCCAAGGCGCTGCGCGAGAACGACGATGTGAAGGAGTTTTATCTCGGCATGGGCGGTGGCGACAGAAAGAGCTTCAAGGACGTCAAGAGCTACAAGCGCCGCAAGCGCTGGCTGGCCTGAAGCGGCGTCTGAGTGCAGGCGCCGCAGGTTGATTTTCTGATGTCCGACGAATTCGGTTTTGCTGCCCCGGCCTTCAAGGCCGACGACGCGCTGCTGCAATTCAAACGCACGCTACGCGGCCTGCAATTGAGCGAGCGAGGCAGCGGCTTCGAGCTGCGTGGCAAACGGGTCATCACGCTCGAAGTCGATGCACAGGCTCATGCCCCGACGATCAAGGCGCAGCTCGCCCGCCGCCTGGCCGCCACGCCCGAGTGGGACCACTTGGCGCTGCAGTCCCGCGCCGATGTACGCAAGCTCGAAGCCGAGCTGAAAAAGCGCCTCGACCGTTGGCAGCGGGAAGACTGATGCCCGGCGCTAATCAGCCTGGCCGCGCCGTTCGCTCTGCAAGCGCCGCAAGCACTGCGCGCCCGACGCGCCCGCCGGCAGGCGGCTTTGAAGCGCTGCGCGCGCTCGCCGCCACGCTGCCCGGTGCCACCGAAGATATCAAGTGGGGCGCCGACCTCGTTTTCAGCGTCGGCGCCAAGATGTTCTGCGTCTTTCTGTTGCACGCCGGCAAGGCAACGACCTGCTCGTTCAAGGTCGACGACGATCGTTTTCTCGAGCTCACCGGCGTGCCCGGCGTGATCCCGGCGCCCTATCTGGCGCGTGCGAAATGGGTCCAGGTGAAGCCCGGTCACTCACTGGCGAATGCCGACCTGAGCGCACTGTTGCGCCGCTCGCATGCGCTGGTGGCGGCCAAGCTCACACGCAGATTGCAAATTGAACTCGGGGTAAGGCCATGAAGGCAGACGCAGTTTTTTTCGACGCGCTTGAAGCGCGCGACCCGGCCGAGCGTGAAGCGACTCTGATGGCCGCACTGCCGCTGCAAGTCGCGCAGGCAAAACGGCTGCCGGCTTATGCAGCTGCGCTGGCCGGTATCGACGCGGCTGAAATCACCTCGCGCCGGGCGCTTGCGAGCCTGCCGGTGACCCGCAAGAGTGAACTCTTCGAGCGCCAGCAGGCGCAGCGCGACAGCGATCCCTTTGGTGGTTTTTCGGCGATCGGCTGGCGCTCGCTGCGCGGGCTGGCCGGGGCGCGCCGCGTCTTCCAGTCCCCCGGCCCGATCTACGAACCCGAAGGCCACGCAGCCGACTACTGGCGCATGGCGCGCGCGCTGTTCGCGGCCGGGTTTCGCGCTGGCGACCTGGTGCACAACAGCTTCAGCTACCACCTCACCCCGGCGGGCTCGATGCTCGAGACCGCAGCGCATGCGCTCGGCTGCACGGTCTTCCCCGGCGGCGTGGGCAATACCGAACTGCAGTTGCTGGCGATGAGCGAGCTCAAGCCGGATGGTTATGTCGGCACGCCGAGTTTTTTGCGCATCCTGCTCGACAGCGCCGACGCGGCTGGCACCAAGCTGCCGTCGCTGCGCAAGGCGATGGTCGGCGGCGAGGCCTTCCCGCCGTCGTTGCGTGACCAGTTCCGGGCGCGCGGCATCGAGGCTTTTCAAAACTACGGCACCGCCGATCTCGGCCTCGTCGCCTACGAAACCGCGGCACGTGAGGGCCTCGTGCTCGACGAACAGGTGATCGTCGAAATCGTGCGCCCGGGCGGCAGCGAAGCGCTGCCTGATGGCGAGGTCGGCGAGATCGTCGTCACCACGCTGAACCCCGACTATCCGCTGCTGCGTTTTGGCACCGGCGACTTGTCGGCGGTGCTGCCCGGCGCGTGCCCGACCGGCCGCAGCAACACGCGCATCAAGGGCTGGATGGGGCGCGCCGACCAGACCGCCAAGGTGCGTGGCATGTTTGTGCATCCGAGCCAGGTTGCAGAGGTGCTCAAGCGCCACCCCGAGATCGGCCGCGCGCGGCTGGTGGTCGAAGGCGAACAGGCCAACGACCGCATGACCCTGCGGGTTGAGGCCGCGGCCTTTGTCGCCGGCGGCATGTCGTCAAGCCTGGCCGACAGTTTTGCCGAAGCCGTGGCGCAGACGCTGCGCAGCGTGAGCAAATTGCGCGGCGAAGTCGAACTCTGCGCGCCCGGCAGCTTGCCCAACGACGGCAAGGTGATCGAAGACGCGCGGCGCTACGAGTAGCGCGTTCAACGTTCAGTGTTCAGCGTGCCGCAGCCAGCGCACCCGCGTTGTCGGCCAGGCGCAAAAACGGCGTCGTTTGTGCCGATCGCCGCGCGGCGTCAGCAAGTGCCGGCGACATGTTCTCGGCAGCCGCCAGCGCGGGCGCGACCAACACCAGCCGCTGCGGCACCGGCAGCCTTTGTGCCGGCTGGTCGGTGGTCGGCAGGCCGGCGGCGGCCCAGGCCGAAACACCACCCGCCAGCCAGTGCACACGCCCGCGGCTGAGCTCGCCGATGCGCTGTGCCAGCTGCGCCGTGAAACCGTCATCGGTGTCAGCGTAGAGCAGCACCTCGGCTGCCAGATTGATGCCCGCGGCAGACACCGCCGCCGACAACGCTGGCACATCGCCGGCATCGAGCCAGCGCCGCATTGCCGCAGCATCGATCCGCGCCGCGCCGGGCAACAGATCGCGGCCTTCGGCGCGCAAGTCCCAGGCCACGGCGCCACGCGCCAGGGCCTGCTGCGCCGCGGCGGTGTCCAGCGGTTCGGCGCCAGCGCCCGGCACCGTGGTCAGCAGTGCAGCACACAACAGGGTCGATCGCAGTTGGCTCATCATCGGGCGACTCTAGGTAGCTGCCCGCGCGGCGTCCAATACCGATCGGCTGTTTGGTTATCGCTTCGAGCGATAAGCGGTGCCGGCCGCCGCTACGTAATTTCCACGCTCACCCTGTCATCCCGGCTGGCTAGGATGCGTTGACTGCAAACCCCACTCAACCCGGAACCGCAATGAATAAAACCCTGTTGGCACTGGCCTCCCTGGCGGCGCTGTCGGCTGCCACCCCGGCGCTGGCCGCTTTCCCTGACAAACCGGTCACGCTGGTGGTGCCTTTTGCCGCCGGCGGCCCCACCGACAAGGTCGCGCGCGACTTTGCCGAAGCCCTGCGCAAGCCGCTGAACAACGCCACCGTGGTCGTCGACAACGTCGGCGGCGCCGGTGGCACGCTGGGTGCGGCCAAGGTCGCCCGCGCGGCACCGGACGGCTACACCCTGCTGCTGTTTCATATCGGCATGTCGACGACCCCGGCGATGTACCGCAAACCCGGCTTCGACGCGCTCAACGACTTCGAATACCTGGGCATGGTCAACGACGTGCCGATGACCCTGATCGGCCGCCCCGGCCTGCCGGCGAACAACTACACCGAGCTCGTGAAGTGGCTCAACGACAACAAGGGCCGTGTCAACCTGGCCAACGCCGGCCTCGGCTCGGCGTCGCATCTGTGCGGGCTGCTGTTCCAGAGCAGCATCAAGCTCGACATGACGACCGTGCCGTACAAGGGCACCGCGCCGGCGATGAACGACATCCTGGGCAACCAGGTCGACATCATGTGCGACCAGACGACCAACACCACCGGGCAGATCGAAGGTGG
>JANOKR010000308.1:0-7808 GCA_031419315.1 Betaproteobacteria bacterium | reverse complement strand
GTGCAGTTGGCCCCGGAGAATCCCGATGTCATCACGAGCCTCGGCACCTACTACTATTACGGCTATCGCGACTACACCCGGGCCACCGAGCAATATGTCGCCACGCTGGCGGGTCACCGACGCCGGTGTTGATGGCACGGCGCACCAAGGCCAAAGGCGCAACCCCGCGAGCGTGGGTCGGAGAACGCAGGCGCCGCCGCCGCCCTGCCGCGCTGATTGGCCCCGACGAACCACAGCAATGCTAAGAGTTGGGAGCGGGCCAAGAACGCCAGTTCGACATTGGCGGGCACGAATTCCATCGATCGCAAACTTGGCATGAAGCTCAGGAACTGAAGCGCTCTTCGAGATAGGCCAGCAGCGTGCGGATCGTCTGCGCCTCGCCGCCGATCGGGCGGCCGGGGCGCGTCAGGTCGTTCCACGCAAAGAGGTCGATGTGCAGCCAGGGGCAGTCGGCGGGCACGAAGTCTTCGAGAAACAGCGCCGCGTTGATCGCCCCGGCCAGCGGGCCACGGCCGGTGTTGACGATATCGGCGATGTCACTTTCGATGAGCAGGTGATAACCGCGCCACAGCGGCATGTGCCACATCGGGTCGTGCAGCGCGATGCCACGGTCGACCAAGGATCGCGCCATCGCGGTGTCGCGGCAGAACAGCGCCGGCAACTGCGCGCCGAGCGCGACCCGCGCCGCGCCGGTGAGCGTGGCCATGTCGATCATCAGGTCGGGTTTGGATTCGGCGGCGTAAGCGATCGCGTCGCAGAGGATGACGCGGCCTTCGGCATCGGTATTGCCGATCTCGATGTGCAGGCCCTTGCGGGTCTTGATCACGTCACCCGGCCGATAAGCGTTGCCGGCAATCGCGTTTTCGACCGCCGGGATCACCAGGTGCAAATGCACCGGCAATTTCAGCGCCATGACCAGCGTCGCCAGGCCGATCGTGTTGGCCGCGCCGCCCATGTCCTTCTTCATTTGCCGCATGCCGTCGGCGCCCTTGATGTCGAGGCCGCCGCTGTCAAAACACACGCCCTTGCCGACCAGCGTGAGTTTGTGATGTTTGGGGTTGCCCCAACGCAGCTCTATCAGCCGCGGCGCGCGTGCTGCCGCGCGGCCGACCGCATGCACCGCGGGGAAGCCGGCCTTGAGCAGCGCGTCGCCGACTGTCTGCTTGAATTTGGCGCCATGCTGCTTGGCCAGCAACTGCACCGCAGCGGCCAGTTCTGCCGGGCCCATATGCTCGGCCGGTGTCGTGATCAGATCGCGCGTGGCACACAGCGCGGCGGCGATCACGGCACCGCGGCTGGCCGCAGCGCTGCTCGCCAGCTGTAGCGTGGCCGCTTCGCGGCGCGCGGGTTTGTAGAGGTCGAAGACATACGCGCCGAGTTCCCACGACAACGCAGCCGCTTCGGCCTGCATCAACACGCCGCCAGCATCACCGAGCCGGTAGTCACCGGGCGGCAGGTGGCGCGGCAGCGCCGACAGCGCATACGGATGCGCGGCATCGTGGACGCCGGCCCACACCGCAGTCAGCTTGCCGCTGGCGTCGGGCAGCAGCGCGTGGCTGTCAGCAGCGCCGTTGAAGCCGATCGCGGCGAGCCAGGTCTGCTTGGCCGCCGGCAGCTTGGCTGCTGCAGCGGCAAAGCTGGCGCGGTCGGTGGTGTGGATCGGCACGGCAGCGACTGCGGGCTTGTTCTTGAGCTGAACGGTCATGTCGGATGGGTCTCATTACCTTGAAGGCCCAGAGCATAGGGCCGCGCATAGGCCCGCATTCGGCACGGCTCATTGCAAGCGCCCGATACTGTTGCCGCTGCTGATGCGCCATGCCTGCCGCCCTGCCCGACAGAAACGGCCACGACGCTGGGCGCGCATGGTTACCGCATCCCCGCCGGCTTCGAGCCGCTGCGGGCGGTCTGGCTCGGTTTTGATGCCGGTCATCAACAGCTAACGGCCGACCTGGTGCGCAGCCTGCAGCCGCACACCCGGCTGAAGATGCTGGTCAGCGAGCTGGCACGGATGGCCGAGGCCCGCGCCAGCCTGGCCGCGCGTGGCTTGTCAGCCAAGGACATCAACGAGATCGAATTTCACGTCGACCGGCGTGCGCTGTATTTTGTCCGCGACGCCGCGGTCTTTGCGCTGGGGCCCCGCGGCGAGCCGGGCGTGATCGACTTCCGCTGGAGCCACTACGGCCACGCCGGCTGGTGCCGCGTGCGCCATGCCAACGATGCCCGTCGCGCGGCCGACTGCGCCGCCGGCGCCGACAGCAGCCGCGAAGAACTCGACCGCGCCATCGCTGCGCTGGCCGGCGGCCGCGCGTACCGCTCAGAGCTGGTCACCGAAGGCGGCGCGGTCGAGGTCAACGGCCGCGGCACGATGATCGCCAACGTGGCCTTCCTGCAGCAGCGCAACCCGGGGCGCAGCCGCGCCGAGCTGACCCGCCTGATACTGGCGCTGCCCGGCATCCAACACATCATCTGGCTGCCCGAGGGCCTGGCCGAAGACCCGCCGCTGCGCGCCACGATCAGCGGCGACTACGTGGCCTGGGGCACCGGCGGCCATACCGACGAGTTTGTGCGTTTTGCCGATGCAAAAACGGTGCTGCTGGCCTGGCCAGAAGACAGCGACACCGCAGCGCATCCGGTGGCACGCATCAACCGCGAGCGCATGCAGCGCAATTTCGAAATCCTGTCGGCGGCGACAGACCGGGACGGCCAGCGCCTGCGCGTGATCAAGCTGCCGATGCCACGCATCGTCGAGCGGCGCATCTTCCTGTCAGCCGCGGCCGACCCGGGTTGGTCGCAGGAATGGAGCGCCGACTACTTTGCGTCCCACGAACGTCGCCGCGAAGGCCAGCCGGTGATGCAGGTCGCGGTGGCGAGTTATCTCACTTCATCGCCGCCAACGGCGTCGTCGTGGTGCCAGGCTACACCCAGCATGGCACACCACGCGCGGTGCAGGATCGTGTGCAGCGACTCTTTGAGCAGGCCTTCCCCGGCCGGCGCATTGTTTTCATCGACGCGATCGGCGCCAACTGGGTCGGCGGCGGTTTGCACTGCGCAACGCTGGGCGAGCCAGCCGCCCAACCCTAAAACAGCAGCCGCACCAGCCCCAGGCTGATCAGCGGAAATGCCAGCAACAGCAGCACCCGCAGCGCGTCCCAGGCGAGGAAGGGGAAAACGCCTTTGTAGGTCTCGCTCATCGGCACGTCGCGTGCGATGCTGTTGACGACATAGACGTTCAGCCCGACCGGCGGCGCGATGAGGCCGATGCCGACCGTCATCAGCACCAGGATGCCAAACCAGATCGCCTTGTCCTGCGCGCCCAAGCCCCAGAGGTCGAGCGCCATGATCGCCGGGAAGATCACCGGAATCGTCAGCAGCAGCATCGACAGCTCGTCCATCACGCAGCCGAGCAGGACATAAAAAACCAGCACCGCGGCGACGATGAGCAGCGGCGGCACCGCCAGGCCACCGACCCAGCCGGCCAGCGCCGCCGGCATCGCGGTCAGCGCCAGCGATGCGTTCATCATGTCGGCGCCGAGAAAGATCATGAAGACCATCGCACTCGTCTCGGCCGTGCCGACAAAACTTTTGCCGATGCCGGCCAGCGACAACTCGCGCTGCGCCAGGCCGGCGACCAGCGTTGCGACGGCGCCGACCGCGGCGCCTTCGGTCGGCGAAAAGACGCCGCCATAGATGCCGCCGAAGACGATGATGAAGATCACGACGATCGGCCAGACGCCGAACAGCGCGGCCCAGCGCGCGGCCCAGGGCACGGCGTCGGATAGCGGCGCCAGATCGGGCCGCAGCCGGCAGTAGATCGCGATGACGACGATGTAGCCGAGCATCGCCAGGATGCCGGGGATCATCGCCGCGGCAAAGAGCTTGGCGATATTCTGTTCGGTCAGGATCGCGTAGACCACCAGCGGCACCGATGGCGGAATCAGGATGCCCAGCGTGCCGCCGGCAGCGAGCGTGGCGGTCGACAGCCGGCCAGAATAACCATGCGCTTTCATCTCCGGATATGCGACCTGCGTGATCGTCGCCGAGGTCGCCACCGACGAGCCACAGACGGCGCCAAAAGCACCTGCCGACAGCACCGAGGCCATGCCCAGGCCGCCGCGGATATGGCCGACAAAAGCCGCCGCGGCACGGAACAGCGCGCGGCTCAGTCCGCCTTGGGTGGCGAACTGCCCCATCAGCAAGAACAGCGGGATCACGCTCAGGTCGTAAACCGTCAGCCTCGCCACCGCGCTGCCCTTGAGCAGGTTGAGCAGCGCCATGTCGCCGCTGAGCGCGATGTAGCCCAAAGCGCCCGGGATGAACATCGCCGCGGCGATCGGGATGCGCAGCGCCATCAGCAGCAACATGCCGGCGAACATCGTGATGCCGATCAGCGTGGGTGTCATCGCGGGGTCATCGCGGGATCATCAGACAACCTTCGCGCCGCGCGCTGCGGTCAATTCGCCTTTCGGGCGGCCGGGCAGGCTCATGTCGCGCTGCCGCCTTGCAGCAGCGCCATGGGCCGACCGCTGAAATGCAGCAGCGCCTGCCGCAGCGCGACCAGCGCGGCCAGCGCCAGCCCGGGCGCGAGCGAGGCATACGCCCACCACATCGGCAGCGCCAGGATCATCGAGGTCTCGTGTGCGTCATGCACCGCCAGCGCGCCCATTGCCGTGCGCCAGGCGAGCAGCGCGCACATCAGCGCCAGCAGCAGCGCGCCGACGCCGTCGAGCCGGCGCAGCTTTTTTTCAGCCAGCTTCTCGGTGAAGAAGTCGACCAGGATATTGGCGCCGCGCAGCTGGCACCAGGGCAGGCTCAAGGAGATGCCCAGCGCGATGCCGAACTGCGTGAGTTCGACATCGCCGTTGATCGGCACGCCAAAGACCGCGCGGCCAACCACACTGGTCACGACGAGCAGCGCAGTCAGCAACGCGGCCAGCGAGCCGGCCATCGCAAAGACCAGCGCGGTGCGCCGCAGCAGGGCGTCGATCACGCCGACGCTCCGACTGCCAGCGACCTCACTTGCGGTACTTGACGAGCAGGTCGCGCGCGTCCTGCACCATCTGTTTGCCCGGCAGGCCGCGGGCCGTGACGTCGGCGATCCACTCGTCGTAGATCGACGCCGAGGCCTTGACCCAGTTGTCGGTTTCGGCCGCCGAGAGCGTGAAGATGATATTGCCGCGGTCGGCGGCCGCCTTGCGGCCGGGGGCCGGGCTTTCGTCCCAGATCTTGCCGATCTGGCGCGACAGCGCGGCGCCGCTGTTGTTGTCGATGACCCGCTTCAGGTCGGCCGGCAGGGCGTCGTACTTGGCCTGGTTCATCGCAAAGATGAAACCCGCGCTGTACAGCGCCGGATGGCTGGCATCGGTCTGGGTGTGGAACTTGGTCATCTCGTGCAGCTTGTACGCGGGGATGACTTCCCAGGGCAACGCAAAGCCGTCAATCGTGCCCTTGCTCAGCGCGTCGGCAACGCCAGTGACCGGCATCCCGACCGGCGTGGCGCCGAGCTTGGCCAGCAGCTTGTTGGTCTGCCGCGTCGGCGCGCGCATCTTCAAGCCCTTGAAATCCTCGAGCGACTTGATCTGCTTGCTGCTGGTGTGCACGTAACCTTCGTCATGGACCCAGGTCGCGAGGATCTTGGTACCCGGGAATTCCTTGAGCGCGTACTTCTGCAGGTACTCCCACGCCGCCGCGGCGCCACTCTCGGCCGAGTTGGTCATGAAGGGCAGCTCAAAAACTTCCATCGACGGGAAGCGGCCTGCGGTGTAACCCGGCAACGTGATGACGAGGTCGTCGACACCGTCCTTGACGCGGTCAACCAGTTGCGGCGGTGTGCCACCACCGGACATCGCCGGCAGCATCTGGCACTTGATGCGCCCGGCGGACTCGGCCGCGACCTTGTCGCACCAGGGCGTGATCACCCGCACCGGCGCCATCGCCTGCGGCGGCCAGATGTGGTGGAACTTGAGCGTCACTTCTTGCGCCAGCGTGGGCATCGAGACAATGAGCGCCGCGGCGGCGGCGAGTGAACGGAATGTGGTTTGCAGTTTCATGGCCAGTACTCCAGGCGTGCGGGGGCAAATTCGATACGACCGACGATGCTACGGCCTGTGTTGACCGAAGCCGGCGGGGTTAACGTGCGTTGGGCCCGCCAGGGCCGCCGCGAGCGGTCATAACAGCTATCCCGCCAGCGCATAGGTGAGCCTGGTGGGTCGTGCTGCGCCCAGCCAAAATGCCGCCTCGCCATCACCCTACGTAGCCGCCAGGACGACAATCACCGCCATGAAAACCCAGGTAGCCATCATCGGTGCCGGCCCCTCGGGCCTGCTGCTCGGCGCCTTGCTGCACCAGGCCGGCATCGACGCCGTCGTGCTCGAAGCGCGCAGCGCCGACTACGTGCTCGGCCGCATCCGCGCGGGCGTGCTCGAGCAGACCACCGTCAACCTGCTCGACCAGGCCGGTGTCGGCCAGCGGCTGCACGCCGAAGGGCTGGTGCACAACGGCTTTGGGCTGATCTTCAACGGCGCGCGCCACCGCGTCGATTTGCACGCCCTGACCGCTGGCAAGCAGATCATGGTCTACGGCCAGACCGAGGTCACGCGCGACCTCATGGACGCGCGCCAGGCCAGCGGCGCGGCGACGGTCTATGAAGCCGAAGACGTCGCACTGCACGGCTTTGATACCGATCACCCGCGTGTCAGCTACAGCAAGGACGGCGTGCTTCACGAGATCGACTGTGACTTCATCGCCGGCTGCGACGGTTACCACGGCGTCAGCCGGCGCAGCGTGCCGGCGGCGGCAATCAGCACGTTCGAGAAGGTCTACCCCTTCGGCTGGCTCGGCGTCCTCAGCGATACACCGCCGGTGACCCATGAAGTGACCTACAGCAACCACGAACGTGGTTTTGCGATGTGCAGCATGCGCTCGGCCACCCGCAGCCGCTACTACATCCAATGCCCGATCGACGACCGTGTCGAGGCCTGGTCGGACGACGCGTTCTGGGACGAGTTGCGACTTCGCCTGGACCCCGCCGCGGCGCAGGCGCTGGTGACGGGTGCGTCGATCGAAAAAAGCATCGCGCCGCTGCGCAGTTTTGTTGCCGAGCCAATGCGTTTTGGGCGCCTGTTCCTGGCCGGTGATGCGGCGCACATCGTGCCGCCGACCGGCGCCAAGGGTTTGAATCTCGCCGCGTCTGACGTTGGTTTTTTGTCCGCCGCGCTGGTCGACTTTTACCGCGGCCAGCTGGGCTCGATCGAGACCTACTCGCAGCGCTGCCTGCGCCGCATCTGGCGTGCCGAGCGGTTTTCCTGGTGGTTCACGTCGCTGCTGCACCGCTTCCCCGACAGCGGCGAATTCGAACGCAAGATGCAGCTGGCCGAGCTGGATTACCTGGTGAATTCGGTCGCCGCATCGACCGCGGTGGCCGAGAACTACGTCGGCCTGCCGATGGGGCTGTAGCCGGCGCCGCTGGTCTAATCCGGCCATGCCGAGCCCGTCTACAGCAACAAAAACACGCATCGCCATCGCCGGCCTGGGCGATATCGGCAGGGCGCACATGGCTGTGCTGCAGCGCAGCCCGAGCTGCACGCTGTGTGCGCTGGTCGACCCGGCGCCGGCGGCTGCCGCACATGCCCAAGCCGCCGCCGTGCCGCTGTTCAAGTCGCTGGCCGAGTTGTTCGCCGCCGACAAGCCCGACGGCGTGATCCTCGCGACCCCTAACGCGCTGCATCTGCCGCACGCGCTGGCCTGCATCGACGCCGGCGTGCCGATGTTGCTGGAAAAGCCCATCACGCCGACAGTCGCTGAAGGCCGGC
>JANOKR010000307.1:0-2775 GCA_031419315.1 Betaproteobacteria bacterium | reverse complement strand
CAAAACTGGTTGGGCCGGCGCAGATGTAAGCGAAGAAGACGGTAAAGCCGGCGCTGATTGTCAGTTGGGGACGCCGCCGATGGCGGCAAGATTGTCAATGGGCAGAATAGGTCGATTTTAAGTTTCCGAGGCAAAGTGCCGCGAAGTCCTTCAGGCGCCCATTCAACAAGAACGTAGGAGTACCCCGATGTCGATGCTTTCGAACCTGGATCTGATCCGCCGCGTGCCGCTGTTTTCGATGCTCACCCCCGAGCAGGCGCAGGCGGTGGCCGACGGTGTCGTCAAACGGCGTTTCCGCCGCGGTGAACTCGTCTGCGAGCAGGGTCGCAAAAGCAACTCGCTGTTCATCTTGCTCAACGGCCGCGCCCGGGTGCTGACCGCCGACTCGCGTGGCCGCGAAGTGATCCTGGCCGTGCTCGAGTCCGGCGACTATGTCGGCGAGATGAGCCTGATCGACAACGAGCCCCATTCGGCCACCGTGCGCGCCGAAATCCAGACCGACATGCTCGTGCTGTCGCGCACCGACTTCGCACGCTGCCTGCCGGAAAACTCCAGTCTCAGCTACGCCATCATGCGCGGCCTGGTGCGCCGCCTGCGCAATGCCGACCGCCAGATCGAGTCCCTCGCCCTGCTCGATGTTTACGGGCGTGTCGCGCGCACCTTGCTCGACATGGCCGAGGTCGACGACGGCGTCAAGATCATCCGCCACAAGGTCAGCCGCCAGGACATGGCCAAGGTCGTCGGTGCGTCGCGCGAGATGGTCAGCAGGGTCATGAAAGATCTCGAACAGCGTGGTGTCATCGAGACCCAGGACAACGGCTCGGTGATCCTCAAAGAGCGCATCGCCGAACCCGAGTAGATCGCCGCGCCGGCGTGGCCGGCGATCACGACGCGCAGTGAGCTGCCTGGTGACGCGAGCAGCGCGGCGCGTCGAGAGTCGAGCCATCGAGCCGCCACTCGGCTTGCGCCACAATCGCCGGCATGACATTTCCTCTGGGCTCGCTGCGTGCCGATGGCGCCTACGCGCGCGGCACGCCGGCCTCGCGCGCAGAAGCTGACCGCGAACGCTCGGCCGCGTCCACTGCGATCGCTTCACCCCGCGGCCGCGGCCTGCTGCTGGCGGCCTCCGGCACGGCCGGTTTGCTGCTCTTCATTGCCCTTGTCACCTACAGCGCAGCCGACCCCGGCTTCAGCACCTCGGGCAGCGGCGCTGGCTTAAGCAACAAGGCCGGTACGGTCGGTGCCTGGGTCGCCGACATGGCCTATTTCAGCTTCGGCTTTTCGGTCTGGTGGTTGATGCTCGTTGGCGCGCGCGCCTGGCTGTCGGCATTGGCCCGATTGCTGCGCAACGAATCCGCCGATTCCAGCCCGCGTCGGCGGCTGATCTTCGCCGCCGGCCTGGTGCTGCTGGTCTGTGCCGGCGCCGCGCTTGAATCGACGCGTCTGTACCGCTTCGAGTCGCATCTGCCTGGTCACGCCGGCGGCGTGCTCGGCCACACGTTGGGCCCGGCGTCGATGCACGCGCTGGGTTTTGTCGGCTCGGGGGTGCTTTGGATCGCCGCACTCGTCGCTGGCTTGCCGCTGGCCTTGCGCTTTTCCTGGCTGCGCCTGGCCGATGGCATCGGCGGCAAGATCGATTCGATGCGTGAGCGGCGCCAGGAAAAGCGCGAGATCGCCGAAGACCAGCGTTTCGGCGAGCAACTGGCCAGCGAACGCGAAGTCGTCGCCGAAGAGCAGCTTCATGCCGCCGTCGAGCAGCCCAAAAAGCCGATCGTCATCGAGCCGCCGGTGCTCGATTTGCCGAAGTCGGTGCGGGTTGAAAAAGAGCGCCAGAAGCCGCTCTTTGTCGAGCTCAGCGATACCAAATTGCCGCAGGTCGACCTGCTCGACGCGGCGCCGTCGCGCACCGAATCGATGACGCCGGAATCGCTGGAGATGACCTCGCGGCTGATCGAAAAAAAGCTCGCCGATTTTGGTGTCATCGTGCGCGTGGTCGCGGCTTCGCCGGGGCCGGTGATCACGCGCTACGAAGTCGAGCCCGATACCGGTGTCAAGGGTTCGCAGATCCTGAATCTGGCCAAGGACCTGGCGCGCTCGCTGAGCCTGGTCAGCATCCGTGTCGTCGAGACGATTCCCGGCAAGACGACGATGGCGCTGGAGTTGCCCAACGCCCGTCGGCAGACCATCCGCCTGGCCGAAATCCTGGGTTCGGCGCAGTACAACGATGCCGCCTCGATGCTGACCCTCGGCCTGGGCAAGGACATCATCGGCTTGCCCATGGTCGCCGACCTGGCCAAGATGCCGCACTGCCTGGTCGCCGGCACCACCGGATCGGGCAAGTCGGTGGGCATCAACGCGATGATCCTGAGCCTGCTCTACAAAGCCGAAGCGCGTGATGTGCGGGTCATCCTGATCGACCCGAAGATGCTCGAGATGAGTGTCTACGAAGGCATCCCGCACCTGCTGTGCCCGGTCGTCACCGACATGAAACAGGCGGCCAACGCGCTCAACTGGTGTGTCGGCGAAATGGAGCGCCGCTACAAACTGCTCAGCAAGATGGGCGTGCGCCAGCTCTCCGGCTACAACCGCAAGATCGACGACGCTGCGGCCGCCGGCAACAAGCTGCCGAATCCTTTCAGCCTGACGCCCGAGGCGCCCGAACCGCTGGAGCGGCTGCCGCAGATCGTGGTCGTGATCGACGAACTGGCCGACCTGATGATGGTCGTGGGCAAGAAAATCGAGGAACTGATCGCTCGCCTGGCGCAAAAGGCGCGC
>JANOKR010000306.1:0-7471 GCA_031419315.1 Betaproteobacteria bacterium | reverse complement strand
CAAAAACAAACTGCGCCACCTGCGCCGCGCTGATGCGGCCGCTGGTCACCGCCTTGTCGGTCATCGCCTGCTGGATGAGTTGGCTGCGCGTCGGCTTGGTGTTGATGTCGGTCGAATCTGCCGGACGGTTGCGTTCACTCGACTGGATGCCGGTCGGCACGAAAAACGGGCACAGCACATGCGCATGCACCTGCTCGGTGACGAGCGCCAGATCCTGGTACAGCGTTTCGCTCATCGACACGACGGCGTGTTTGCTGACGTTGTAGACACCCATATTCGGCGGGTTCAGCAAGCCGGCCATGCTGGCGGTATTGACGATGTGGCCGCGGTACGCGGCGTTGGCCTTGGCGGCTGCCAGCATCAGCGGCGTGAAGACGCGCAGGCCATGCGCCACGCCCATCAGGTTGACGCCGATGACCCACTCCCAGTCTTTCAGCGTGTGTTCCCAGATCAGGCCGCCGGCGCCGACGCCGGCATTGTTGAAGACAAAGCTCGGCGCGCCGAAGGCCTGCATCGTGGCAACACCCAGCGCCTCGACCTCGGCAGCTTTCGACACATCCAGGCGAAATGGCAGCACCTGCGCGCCCAAGGCCCGGATCTCGGCCGCGGCGCGGTCGAGTGCGTCCTGCTGCACATCGGCCATCACGACCTTCATGCCCAGGCTCGCCGCGATGCGGCTGGCCTCGAGACCGAAGCCCGATGCAGCGCCGGTGATGACGGCCGTGCCGCCCTTGAATGGACTGCCCATCATTTCTCCAGTTTGAGATGAAAACTGGCGCGCGGAAAGTGCACGTGCACGGTGCCGGCGCGGTCGTCGGTGCGGCGCAAGGTCATGCTGGTTTCATCCAGGCCAACGAGCGTGCCGGTGACCGGGTCAACGCCATAGTCGGTGGCCGCGGCGGTGACCAGCATGCCCGCCTCGTAGCCCAAGCCAGGCGCGACTTGCACCGGCGCATGGCTGGTCGAGGCGGCGGCGATTTTGATCGCTTCAGCGCTGCTGATCGGCGTGCGCTGGCCATGTCCGAAATCGAACATGCGTTGCAGCCAGCCTTTCAGTTTGGGATGCGGCTCGAAGACCACCGCCGGCGCAATGCCGGTGTGCACAAACCACAAACAGTGTGCGACCGAGAAGTCGGCGATCGTCGCCTCGGCGCCGAAGAGGAACTTGCGCCCGTCGGCGAGTTGCGCGTCGATCGCGCGCAGATGCCGGCGCAGCTGTGTGCCTGCATCGACGACGCTCAGGCGGCGCATGCCGTTGGCCATCGCAGCGCGGTCGGCAACCAGCGCGCGTTTGTCGTCATCGGCCATGCCGGCGAGCATCACCGCAGCACCCGCCGGCTGCATCGCCCAGGGCACTGCGGCAGCAAACAGCGACGTGTCCGCCCATTGCGCCAACTGCGGCGCGAGTGGCGCGCTCGCCGGGTACAAGGTCGGCATGGGTTGCAGGCGTTCGAGCACCATCGCGATCAGCGCCGTGTCGCAATAAATATCGGCGCCGATCTGCAGGCTCGGTGTGCGCCGGTAGCCGCCGGTCAGCGCGATCACATCCGGCTTGGGCATGACCAGCGGCACCATCACGCCGCTCCAGGCCAGGCCCTTGTAGCCCAGCATCAGGCGCGCCTTTTCGGCGAAGGGCGAAATCGCAAATTCATGAAGGATCAGGGTCGATGCGGTCAGGGTCATGTTGTCTCCGCGGGCAGCGCCCGCTTGATGATGGAAGGAAGGTCGAGCCCGGCAGGGAGCAGGCCGAAGATATCCGCGCCCGTGCCAAACCGGGATGCAACAAAAGCCGCAAAGACTGCTTCGCTGCTGTGTTGGCGCAACAGCGCTGCTTGCAGCAGCAAGGCCAGGTCGCGCGCCAACCGCCGGCCTTGGGCTTCGTCGCTGACACCATCAATGGCGAGCAGCGTGGCGTCGAGCCGTGACTCAAGCGAGGCACCGGTACCGCGCAGCGGCGCCAGTTCCTGCCCAAGCGCCGCCGCCACCGAGGCACCACGCAGCGCGCGGAGCAGATCCAGCGCCATGATGTTGGCGGCACCTTCCCAGATCGAGTTCAGCGGCATCTCGCGGTAGATGCGCGCCATCGCGCCTTCGCCGTGCTCTTCGACATACCCGTTGCCGCCCAGGCATTCCATCGTCTCTTGTGCAAAGTGGCTGCCCCGTTTGCAGACCCAGAATTTGGCCACCGGCGTGAGCAGGCGGCGCATCACCGCTTCGTGTTCATTGGCCGGCTCATGTTCGCTACGATCAACTGCACGTGCCAGCCGCATTGCCAAGGCAGTTGCGGCCTCGCTTTCGATCGCCAGGTCGGCGAGCACGTTCTGCATCAGCGGCTGCTCAATTAGCGCACGGCCAAAAGCCTTGCGCTGCGACGTGTGGTGCAGCGCCAGTGACAGCGCCTGCCGCATCAGCCCGGCGGTACCGAGCGCGCAGTCGAGCCGCGTCATCGCGCCCATCGCCAGGATCTGCGGCACACCGCGGCCTTCTTCGCCAACCAGCCAGGCGGCGGCATCGTGGAACTCGACTTCAGAGCTGGCGTTGGCCTTGTTGCCGAGCTTGTCTTTGAGGCGCTGGATGTGGATCGCATTCACGTTGCCAGTCACGCTGCCATTCACGCTGCCTTCAGTCAAGATGCGTGGCAGAAAGAAGCAGCTCAGACCCGCCGGCGTTTGCGCCAGCACCAGGAACGCGTCGCACATCGGCGCCGACATGAACCACTTGTGGCCAGTGATCCGGTAGCGCCGGCCCCAGGCATCGTCGCCGTCAAAAGCCGCCACGGTGGTATTCGCGCGCACGTCCGAGCCGCCCTGTTTTTCGGTCATGCCCATGCCCATCGTAAGGCCGGTTTTCTGGTCGTATGGGATGAAGCGGTTGTCGTAGTGCGGGCTCGCCAGCCCGGCACTCCAGGCGGCGTGGACGCCCAAGTTGGCGCGTAATGCCGGTGCCACCGCATAGGTCATCGAGATCGGGCACAACACCGATGATTCGGCTTCGGTGAAAAGCATGAAGGCGGCGGCGCGTTCGACATGCGCACCCGGCCCTTCGATCCAAGGGCTGCCGTGCAGGCGCTCGCTGCACGCCATCTCCATCAGCGCGTGGTAACTCGGGTGGAACTCGACAAGATCGCTGCGATGGCCGAAGCGATCATGGGTGCGCAGCAGCGGCGGGTGCACATTCGCCAGCCGCGCATACTCTTGCACGGCGGCGCTGCCGAGCACGCCACCGAGTGCGTGGAATCGTTGTTTGTCGTAGCCAGGGTGCTGAAAAGCCAACGCATCCTGCAAGCCGAGGTTGCCGTCGAAAAGGTTGATGTCGACCAGCGGCCGGCTTTGGTTGGTGACCTCGTGGGTGTTGATCATGAAGGCGCCTTTTGCAGCATCTCGATGTGCGCAATGTTGTCCTCAAGATATTCGTCGCCAGCAACCGCAAAACCAAGGCTTTCATAAAAGCCCTGAAGCCGCGCCTGCGCGCTGATGCGGATGCCCAGCCCGGGCCAGGCCGCAACACAACGGCGAACGCCTTCTTGCATCAACAGGCGGCCCAATCCGCGGCCGCGCTGCTCGGGTGAGGCGATGACACGGCCGATCGACGGCTCGGGATATTTGTGGCCAGGATCGACAACACGCAGGTAGGCGTGCAGCACAGAATCATCATCGCGGCCGAGCAGATGCCAGCAGTTGCGGTCGACGCCGTCGGGGTCGAGATACGGGCCCTGCTCGATCACGAATACCCGGCAGCGCAACGCGAGCGCGTCGTACAGGTTGTCGACACCCAGGCCTTCAAAGCGTTGCCAGGACCAGTTCACGCGGCGAGCCTTGCTGGCGTCAGACCAGTTTGACGAGTTGTTTGCCGAAGTTCTGGCCCTTGAGCATGCCCAGAAAAGCCTGCGGCGCACTGGCAATGCCTTGTGCAATCGTCTCGTGGTACTTCAGCTTGCCGCTGACCACCATCGCCGACAGCTCGTCGCGCGCCTGCGGCCAGAACTGCAGGTGTTCGCTGACGATGAACCCTTGCAGCTTTAAGCGCTGGGTCAGGATCAAGGCCGGTTGTTCGAGCGCTACCGAGGCGCCGTCGTAGCCAGAAATCATGCCGCACATCGCCATGCGGCCAAAGGCGTTCATCTGCCCCAGCACCGCGTTGAGGATCGCGCCACCGACGTTTTCGAAATTGCCGTCGATGCCGTTGGGGCAGGCGAACTTCAAGGCCGCGCGAAGTGACGCCGCATCGGCATGCGCCTTGTAGTCGACGCAGGCATCGAAGCCGAGTTCATCGACCACAAAGGCGCATTTCTCAGGCCCGCCCGCCAACCCGACCGCACGGCAACCACGCGCTTTGGCCAATTGGCCGAGTACGGTGCCCACCGCGCCGCTGGCGGCGCTGACGACGATTGTCTCGCCGGCCTTGGGCGCGATGATCTGCGTCAGCCCGTACCAGGCGGTGATGCCGGGCATGCCGACCGCGCCGAGGTAGGCCGACAGCGGCACCGCGGTGACATCGAGCTTGCGCAGGGTGCCTGGCTGGCGCACATCGACGAGGCCATAGTCCTGCCAGCCGCCCGAGCCGGCGACCTTGTCGCCGATTGCAAATTTTTCGCTGCGCGACTCGACCACTTCGCCGACCGTGCCGCCAAGCATCACGGCGCCGATCGCTTGCGGCGCGGCATAACTCTTGGTGTCGTTCATGCGCATGCGCATGTACGGGTCCAGGCTCAGGAAATGGTGGCGCACCAGCACATGGCCATCGGGCACCGCAGGCAGCGGCGATGCTTCGAGACGAAAGTTGTCGACGCTGGCAACACCCGTCGGGCGCGAAGCAAGCACGATCTGCTGGTTGATGGTCATCGGGGCTTTCAGTCTGAAGCGTTGAGTTTCTGGATCCTGCGCCCACCGTCACCCACCGGCAGCGCGCGGATGTACTTGAAGGTGCCGGTGGCATGCCCGACGAGCTTGCCGTCGGCGTCCGTCACGCTGGCTTCACAGAAGGCCAGCGACGCGCTGCGGTGCAGGAGCCGGCCGCTGCCCAGCAGGCGGCCGGTACCGGGCCGTGTGAAGCTGGTTTTCATCTCCACGGTGACCACGCTCAGCGTCTGCGGCTCGCCACCGGGTTCGCTGGGTGCACGCGCGGCATGTGCCATCACGACGTCGAGCAGCGTCATCGTCACGCCGCCATGCGCGACACCCCAGGAGTTGGTCAGCGCTTCGCGCAACTCAACGCTGATCTCCGACGCGACGTGATCAAAACGTTGCAGCTCGAAGCCGAGCCATTCGGCAAAAGGAATCCTGGCCCTGAATTTCATGTGGTCGTGCTGGCGTGGCCGGTTGAGGTCAGGCGTGCGGGCTCGCGTGCAGGATCGCTTGCAGACTCAGCTGAAAGCTTAGCCACCCGTCACGCAGCTCACGCCGCCGTCGACGGCCAGGATCTGCCCGGTGATGTGTTTGCCGGCGGCGCTGGCAAACAGCAGCACGGCACCCTTGAGGTCGTCGTCGTCGCCGATGCGTTTGAGCGGTGCGGCAGCGGCAAGCTTGTCGGCGCCGTAGTGGGCGAGCACGCCCTTGGTCATCTTGCTCGGGAAGAATCCCGGCGCCAGCGCGTTCACGGTGATGCCGTGCGCGCCCCACTCCGCCGCCAGCGTGCGCGTGAAGTTGACGGCCGCGCCCTTGCTCGTGCCGTAGGCGATGAACTTGACGTCGATCGACCCGCCGAGGCCGGCGATCGAGGCGATGTTGATGATGCGCCCGCTTTTGCGCGGGATCATGCTCGCGCGGCCGACCGCCTGCGCAAACATGAACAGGCTGCGGATATTCAGGTTCATGACCTTGTCCCAGGCCGCCAGCGGGTGATCCTCGGCCGCGGCGCCCCAGGTCGCGCCGGCGTTGTTGATCAGGATGTCGATCTGGCCAAAGCGCTGCATCGTTTCGTCCACCACGCGCTGCACATCGGCCGGCTCGGCGGCGTCGGCCGCCACCCAGCGCGCATCGATGCCCTTGGCCTGCAACTCGGCGGCGGCTTCCTCCAGGTCTGGCGCCTTGCGCGAACTGAGCATGATCTTGGCGCCGGCTTCACCCAACGCCTCGGCCATCTGCAAACCCAGGCCGCGCGAGCCGCCGGTGACGAGCGCAACCTGGCCGGTAAGGTCGAAGAGTTTCTGAACTGGAGTGCCCATGGTGGGTGGTCCTTGGTTGTTAAAGAGAACTGAAACGACGCGCGATTTGCAGCCAGTTTTGCGATCAGGTGCGCGATCAGGTGCGCGATCAGATTTGTGGTCAGTCAGGGAGCCGCGATCGCACCCAGACCAGCACCACGCCGACCGCGGCCGCAACGCTGCCGACGCCGACCAGCGTCCAGCCGATGGGGTTGTGGTTGCGTTCGATGAACAGGCCGATGCTGAGCAAGGCCAGGCCGCCAAAGACCAGCACCCAGATCAGGCGGTCAAGTTTTTGTGCCAGCGTCATCTCAGTACCGCCCGGCCGTTCCGAAGGTACTGAGCGCCCCCGCGGGGGGCAGCGAACGAAGAGAGCGTGGGGGTTTCATTTCAGAACCAGCTTTCGTTCATCTGCCGGCAGACCGGCTCGCGGCTGGCGACTACAGCCAGCCAGGCGTCGATCTTGGGCAGCTCGTAGGCAAAGAAGTAGCGCATCGCGGCGAGTTTGCCGGGTGTGATTGCCGCGTCGACTTTGGCCGCCGCCAGTGCCACGTCAAGCCACAGCCAGGCGAGCACAACATGGCCAAAGGCTTGCAGATAAGGTGTCGCGTTAGCCAGGGCCACTTCGGGTTCGCCACCCGACCACGCAGCCTGGGTGGCGTCGACCAGTGTTTCAAGCGACGCCGCAAGTTGCTGCGCCACCGCTGCCGTGGCCTCGCTGCCGGCAGCGCGATCCACCGTCGCCCCGATGCGTGCCGCGAGCAGCTTCAGCCCGGCGCCACCATTCATCACCACCTTGCGCCCGAGCAGGTCCAGCCCCTGGATGCCATGCGTGCCTTCGTGGATCATGTTCAGGCGGTTGTCGCGCCAATGCTGCTCGACCGCGAAGTCGCGGGTGTAGCCGTAACCACCATGAACCTGGATCGCCAGCGAGTTGGCTTCAAGACACCACTCGCTGGGCCAGCTCTTGGCCACCGGCGTCAGCACTTCGAGCAAAGTGCCAGCGTCGCGCGCCGCCGCTGCGTCGCCGGTGTGCAACTCGTCGACCAGGCGCGCGCAGTACAGCTCGAGCGCGAGCCCACCTTCGACATACGCCTTCTGCGCGAGCAACATGCGCTTCACGTCGGCGTGTTGAATGATCGGCAACTGCGGTGCCGCAGCATCCTTGCCGGCCGGCCCGATGGCGCGGCCCTGCGGGCGCTGGCGCGCATAGTCGAGGCTGGCTTCGTAGCCGGCAAACCCGAGCATCACCGCGCCCAGGCCGACGCCGATGCGCGCTTCATTCATCATGTGGAACATGCAGCGCAGACCTTCACCAGGCTGGCCGAC
>JANOKR010000305.1:0-1997 GCA_031419315.1 Betaproteobacteria bacterium | reverse complement strand
CCCCGGCCTGGGCCATTTGATCGGCGACATGGCCAACCAGATGGGCGTGAAGAGCCGCGCGCACAGCGACACGACGCTCGAACTCGAATATGGCACCCTGGTGCCGATGCGCTACATGAACGCCGACCGCCACTACAAGGTGGTCTGCATCAGCGGCTGGTGCGACTGGCACGATCTGCAAGAAAGCGGCCGCTTCGGCCTGGCGGTGCGGCGTGCGATCGAAGAGCGTTACGACGGCACGGTGGCCCTCTTCGCCAGCGGTTCGCTGTCACACCACTTCGCCGACAACGGCCGCGCGGCGGAGTTCATGCACAAGGTCTGGGACCCGTTTCTCGAGCAGGTCGACCGGCGTGTGATCGAGCTCTGGCAGGCCGGCGACTGGCCGGCTTTCATCGGCATGCTGCCGATGTACGCCGAGAAATGTTTTGGCGAAGGCGATATGCACGACACCGCGATGCTGCTCGGCGCGCTCGGCTGGGACCGCTATGCCGCCCCCGTCGAGATCATCACGCCGTATTTCGGCAGCTCGGGCACCGGGCAGATCAATGCCCTCTTTCCGGTGACGCCACTGCCTGCCGCACCAACCGGCGCGGCGCCCTGAGCACAGCAACCGCGACCTTGCCTCGACCACCCGCCATGCCGCATCTCGTCATCCTTTACACCGCGCAGCTCGACGGTCAAACCGACATGAGCGTGCTCTGCCGCAAGCTCGCCGACACCATGCTCGCCTTGCGCGACGAAGCCGGCAGCGCGGTCTTCCCCGTCGCGGGTGTGCGCGTGCTGGCCTACCCGGCGGCGCACCACGCAGTCGCCGACGGCAGCGGTAACCCTGCTTTTGCCTACTTCAACCTGCGCATGGCGCGTGGCCGCAGCGACGATGTAAAACGCCGTGCCGGCGAAACGCTGGTTGCCACCGCACGCGAACACCTCGCGCCGGTACTCGCCCAACGCCCGATCGGGCTGACGCTGCAGGTCGACGAAGGGCCCGAGGTTTTTGACGGCAAGTTCGGCAACCTGCACGCGCTGTTTGCGCCCAAACCATGACGACCACCGCGCCCACGCCCAAGTCCGCGCGGATGATGCTGCCGCCGTCGCTGCACGAATCGCTCGCGCGTGAGCTCTACGCGGCCCGCAAGTCGCGCACTGCACTGCGCCAATTTTCACATCGTCATCCGCAGATGACGATTGCCGACGGCTACGCCATCCAGCAGGCCTGGGTGCGCCTGGAGCAGGCAGACGGGCGGGTCATCAAGGGCCGCAAGATCGGCCTGACCTCGCGCGCGATGCAGTTGTCGAGCCAGATCAACGAGCCCGACTACGCGCCGCTGATGGACGATATGTTTTTTGCCGCCGGCAGCGACATCCCGGCGAACCGATTCATCAGCCCGCGCATCGAGGTCGAACTCGCCTTCATCCTCGGCCGCCCGCTCAAGGGCCCTGGTGTGACGCTCTTCGATGTGCTCTCTGCCACCGACTACGTCAGCCCGGCGATCGAGATCATCGACGCCCGCATCGAGCAGTTCGACCGCGACACACGCGCACCGCGCAAGGTCTTCGACACCATCAGCGACTTCGCGGCGAATGCCGGCATCGTGCTCGGCGGCCGGCCAGTCAGGCCCGATGCCGTCGACCTGCGCTGGGTCGGCGCGATGTTGTGCAAGAACGGCGTCATCGAAGAAACCGGCCTCGCCGCCGCCGTGCTCAATCACCCGGCCAACGGCGTCGCCTGGCTGGCCGACCGGCTCGCCGGGCATGGTGAGCAGCTTCATGCCGGCGATGTCGTGCTCGCCGGCTCCTTCACGCGGCCGACCGCGGGTGCCGCCGGCGACAGCTTTCATGCCGACTACGGGCCGCTTGGCGCGGTGGCTTTTCGGCTGGTTTGATTGGGCTTGTCCGTTGGCGTGGGAGTTCACTGTTCTCCCAGCCGGGATCGGGGTGGCCCGCTGCGTTTGTGGAAATCTTACGCACTACGCCGGCCCCCCCGAACCCGGCGGGGC
>JANOKR010000304.1:0-35291 GCA_031419315.1 Betaproteobacteria bacterium | reverse complement strand
GCCACCAAGGCGCAGATCCGCAGTTGGATCGCCAACTACTACAACACCCACCTGGTGCGCCCGAAGTGGGTGCTGTTTGTCGGTGATGCGGAGTACCTGCCGACCCACTACGACCTGGTCAACAGCTCGGACACGGCGCGCAATGCCGGCGACATGTGGTATGGCCAGTTCCAGCCGGGTGCCACAGCGACGACGATCCCGCCATTTGGCATCGGCCGGTTCCCGGTGGATACGCTGGCCCAGGCGAACACCATCGTCTCCAAGACGATGGCCTTCGAGACCAGCCCACCGCCGAATGCGCTGGTCGGCTCGGACTTCTACAACCGGCTCACCTTTGCGTCGTACTTCCAGGGCAGTGGCAATACCGATCAGCGCTGGTTTGCCGAAACCACCGAGATCGTGCGCAACCATGCGCTCGGGCTGGGTTACACGCCGCGCCGCATCTACACCGCCAGCGCTGCGGCGAACCCGCTCAACTGGCGTGGTGGTGGACCGATACCGGCGGCGCTGCGCAAGCCCGGCTTTGCGTGGAACGGCAGCGCCGCCGATATTGTGAACGCGGTCAACACCGGCACCAGCTTGCTGTACCACCGCGATCACGGCTGGTGGAACGGTTGGGGCGACCCGGAGTTCAACACCCCCGACCTGGGCGGCATCTCGGTCGTCAACAACCAGTTCCCGGTGATCTTCAGCGTCAACTGCGCCAGCGGCATCTTCGACGACGAAACCGTCAACCTGCCAGCCAATATCGTGGGTGCGGGCTACTCCAGTTTCACGCCGCTGGCGGCGGTGCACTGGGGCGAAGCCTTCCTGCGCAAGCCCGACGGTGCGCTGGCAATCATCGGCGACACCCGCTCGAGCAGCACGATCGACAACAACCACCTCACACTGGGCCTGTTCGATGCGGTCTTCCCGAGCTTGATCCCCGGCTACGGCCCGGCCACGCCGACGCTGCGCCTGGGCGACTTGCTGAACCAGGCCAAGTCTTTCGTCGCGGCGGTGGATTCGGGCGCGACGCCGAATCTGCACCCGTTTGACGTCGGCGGTGTGCGGCCCGGGGTGCAGGGTCTGCGCCAGGAGCTTAATATCTACAACCTGCTCGGTGACCCGACGGTGAAGTTGAAGGTCAGCCCGCCCTGGACCTTTGGCAATCTGGTCCTTGAAGTCTTGCAGCAGCGCGCGGTGATCAAGGTGCCGATCGAGCCGCCCTGCCGGTCCTGCCCGCTGCCCGAGCTGCTGACCGCGGTGCTGATTGATCCGCCCAGCGGCCGCGTCATCGGCCGCACGCTGCTCGATGACAACGGCGCCGGTGCGATCGACCTCGGTGGCTACAGGGGCAACTTCCTGGTCCGTGTGGCCACCCCCGACGGCAAGAGCGTGCAAGCCGCCCGCGAGGAAACCGACGCCGATGGCGACGGCGTGCCCGACAGCCGCGACAACTGCATCAACGTCAAGAACCCGGGGCAGCTCGACAGCGACGGTGACGGTTACGGCAATGCCTGCGACGGCGACCTCAACAACGACGGCATCGTCAACAGCCTCGACCTGGCGCTGTTCCGCGTCGCTTTTGGCCAGCGCGGCAACGTCGCGTCGGACATCAACGGCGACGGCATCGTCAATGCGATCGACCTGGCCTTGTTCCGGCAGCTCTTTGCCAGCCGCCCCGGCCCGTCGGCCTGGCATCTGCGTGGTGAATGAACGCAGCGCATGAAAACCCGTTGACCCTTTTCAGACCCACACACTTTCAAAGGAAATCGAAATGAATACCAAGCACCAAATTGCCGTTGCTGCGGTTGCTGCCGGCCTGTTGACGGCTGCGCTTAACGCCTCCGCCGGCACCCTGGCGTTGGCACCGGCGGCCAACCCCGGCATGAACATCGGTGACACCCTGAACCTGCAGGTGCGGGGCATAGGTTTTGCCGAGACGATTGTCGGCGGCGGTTTCAACCTCGGCTTCGACGCGTCGATGCTGCGCCTGGACAGTGTGGCCATCGACCCGATCTGGGAATTTGTCCCCGCCGGCGGCAGCATCGACAACCTGCTCGGCAGCTTGACCGATGCCAGCTTCAACACCTTCGCCAACCCGCGCACCGGCAACTTCAATATCGCCACGCTGGCCTTCACGGTGATCGGTGCCGGCGCTTCAGCCGTCACCCCTGGCGCGTCGGCGTTTTTTGTGTGGTCCGACCCGACCGGCAATGTGGTGTCGCCGGACTTCTCGGGCGCGCGGGTCACTGCGGTGCCTGAGCCTTCGACCTACGGGCTGATGGCGCTGGGCCTTGGGCTGCTGGCCTTCGGCGCCAAGCGCCGGGCCTGAGCCTCACTTCAACGAGGTCGCCAGGAACCCGCGCAGACGCTCGCTGCGCGGGTTGACCAGCACCTCGCGCGGGTCGCCCTGTTCTTCGATCTGCCCCTGGTGCAAAAAGACCAGGTGGTTGCTGACCTCGCGCGCAAAACCCATCTCGTGCGTCACGACGATCATCGTGCGGCCTTCTTCGGCCACCGACCGCATCACCCGCAGCACCTCGCCCACCAGCTCGGGGTCGAGCGCCGAGGTCGGCTCGTCGAACAACATCACCGACGGCTCCATCGCCAGCGCGCGGGCGATCGCCACGCGCTGCTGCTCGCCGCCCGACAGGTGCGCCGGGTAAGCGTCCTTGCGGTGGAATACACCCACCCGCTGCAGACAACGCTCGGCGCGCTCGACAGCTTCGGCGCGTTTCAGGCCGAGCACATGCAGCGGTGCTTCGATCACGTTCTGCATCGCCGTCATGTGGGCCCAGAGGTTGAAGTGCTGGAAGACCATCGCGACGCGGGTGCGCAGGCGCTGGAGCTGCGCGGCGTCCTGCGCCTTCAGCCCGCCGCTCTTGCCATCGGGCACCAGCGTCAGGGCTTCGTCGCCAATCACGATGCGCCCGGCATTGGGTTGTTCGAGCAGGTTCAGGCAGCGCAGGAAGGTGCTCTTGCCCGACCCGCTGGAGCCGATCATCGAGATCACATCGCCTTGGCGCGCTTGCACGCTGACGCCCTTGAGCACCTCGTGGTTGCCGAAGCGCTTGACGATGCCCTCGGCGAGCAGCAATGTCGGTTTTGGCAGATGGTTCATGGTCGGCGGGGCCGGGCTGCTGGGGTCCGCAACGCTCATGGACTGAGCAGCTTGCCGCTGCGTGGGTGGGTCTTGCCGGCGATCTTGGCCAGGTGCTTGCCCGCGGCGGCCCAGCGGGTGGCGATGCGCGCGTAGACCACGCCGGCCGATGTTGCGCGCAGCGACTCCACCACGCCGGTCTCGGGGCACACCAGGTCGGCGATCACATCACCGGCCTGCACCAGCTGGCCGGCTTGCACGCGAAAGACCACCACGCGCCCGGCGGGTGAAGTGATCGGCTCCGAACACGACAGCGGCGTGGCCTCGCAACAGGCTGCCGGCAGCGCCGCCGGCACGCCGGCGACGATGCCGCGCCGGCGCAGAAACTCGACGATGGCGTCGGCGTCCAGTCCGGCGAGTTCGTGGCTGGCGTCGGCCTCGCCGCGCAGCTCGACGGTGGTGCTGAAGCAGGCCGGCGGGATCGGGTGCCCGGCGAAGCGCCTTTGCAGCAGCAGCCAGGGCCGGCTGCAGGCTTCGTCGAAGGGTGAATCCCCCGACTCCTCGGCGAGCAGGATCGCGCGCGCGCCGAGCAGGGTGCCGAGTTCGGTGGCCAAGCTTTGCTGCGCCGTCATCGCATAGAGGTGCAACACGGCCTCGCCGTCGCAATGCAGGTCGAGCACGATGTCGCTGTCGATCGCCGTTTGCAGCAGCCGGCGCTTGAGGTCCTGCGCCGCATTGCTGGCCGGCAGCGCGGCTGCGGCGTCGCGCAGCGCAGCGCGGATCGCCTGCACATTCGCGGCGGCGTTAGGGCCGAGCCGGCCCTGCACGGCGGCCGCCACGGTGTCGGTGAGATCAGCGTAGCCGCGGTTGAAGTTGATGCCGTCGCGCAGGTCGAAGCGGCCTTGGTGCTGGCCGTTCACCTCTTGCGCCAGGCCGAGCGGGTTGGCCATCGGCAGCACCTGCACCTCGCCGATCAATTCGCCCGCAGCCTCGAGCACCAGCAGGCGCTCGCACAGCGCATGCGCGACCAGGATCGCCGGCACTTCGTCGGCATGCAGGGCCGCCTGGATGGTGGCTTTCGGGCCGCGGCCGGGTGTGCCGAAGTGATGGATGCAAAGCTGATGCTGCGTGCCGGGCGTGGTGCCGACGAGGTAAATCGTTTCGATGTGCATGGCGGTTGCCGGGGTTGGAACTGGGGGCGCCGAGCGAATGCGGTCAAGCCGCGGCCGGGCGCTGGGTGCCGAGGTGGCGCAGGGTGTGCCGCTCGAGCAGCTTGAAGGCGCCGACCATCGAGAAGGTCAGCGTGAAGTAGATGACCGCGGCGCTGCCGAAGGCTTCGACCGGCAGCAGGTGGTTGGCGTAGACATCGCGCGCGACGCGGGTCACGTCGACGAGGGTCACGGTGCTGGCGATGGCCGTGGCGTGCATCATGCCGACGACCTCGTTGCTGTACTGAGGCAGCGCGCGGCGCAGTGCACTGGGCAGCAGCACGCGGGTATAGAGCTTGACGCCGGCCAGGCCGTAGGCGCGGGCGGCCTCAACCTCGCCATGGGATGTTGCGCGCAGCGCACCGGCAAAGATCTCGGTGGTGTAGGCGGTGGTGTTCAGCGCGAATGCCAGCCAGGCGCAGAACCAGGCTTCGCGCAGCAGCGGCCACAGGCTGCTTTCGCGCACCGCCGGGAACTGCGCAAATCCGTAGTAGATGACAAACAGCTGCACCAGCAGCGGCGTGCCGCGAAAGACAAACGTGAACAACCACACCGGCCGCGCCAGCCACCAGCGACTGGAGACGCGCGCCACCGCCAGCGGCACGCTGAGCGCCAAGCCGGTGGCCACGCTGATGAAGAGCAGGGTCAGGCAGACCCGCAGCCCATGGCCGAACTCGGGCAGGCTGCTGCTGATGACTTGCCAGTCCATCTCAGAACGAAACCGTCTTGACACCCAGGCTGAAGCGCTTTTCAAGGCGCGACAGCAGCAGGATCGAGACTGTGGTGATGACGAGGTAGATGCCTGCGATGGCGATGTAGAAAGTGAACGGCTCGCGGGTCGCCGCACTCGCCAGATTGGCCCGGTGGACCATATCGTCCAGGCCAATGATCGACACCAGCGCGGTGGCCTTGACCATCACCAACCAGTTGTTCGCGAAGCCCGGGATCGCGTGGCGCACCATCTGCGGCAGCACGATGCGCCACAGCACCTGCCAGCTGCCCAGGCCATAGGCCTGCGCTGCCTCGCGCTGGCCTTTTGGCACCGCCAGCATCGCACCGCGGAAGGTCTCGGTGAAGTAGGCGCCAAAGATGAAGCCCAGCGTCAGCACGCCGGCCACAAAAGGCGGCACATCGACGTAGTCCCAGCCTTGAGACTCGACGATCTCGTTGAGTACGATCTGGCCGCCGTAGAAGATGAACAGCATCAGCACCAGCTCGGGCAGGCCGCGGATCAGCGTGGTGTAGACCTCGGCCGCCCAGCGGGCTGCGCGGGAGTCCGAGAGTTTGGCCACTGCACCAACGAGCCCGAAGATGCAGGCCGCGGCCAACGACAGCGCGGCCACCGACAGCGTGACCCAGAGTCCGCCGAGGATGGCGCCAGCGAAACCGTGCAGCATGGCGGTGATTGTCGCGCGCGCCGGTGGCCGATGTTGGAGATCGGCAAGGGCATGCCAAGTTGGCAGGCGGGCAGTCGGCGACTGCGCGCCGCCGATTTAGATGGCGTTCGGGCGGCAGTCGCGCAAGAATACAAACCCGAGGCATACGCCGGTGCGAACTTTCCATAGCATCGGTCTACAGGCTTGGCGCCGCATCGCGACGGGTTGACTGTTCGGTTCCTTGCTGGAGATTCCCAGAGATGAATCCAGACCGCATGCGCGACACGCTTGTGCTCGCTGTCGCCGCGTCGATGGTGAGCATTGCAGCGGCCTACGACGACGGCGCCGGCAAGTCCTGGCGCCAGCTCACCGAAAGCCAGGTCCTGAGCTGGAGCCAAGTCGCCTTGGTCTGCCCCGTCGGCGGCATCGCGCCCTGCAAGGGCAGGGTCGGCGATGTCGACTTCAAGGGCTGGACCTGGGCCACCCAGCAGCAGGTGATGGAACTGTTCAACCGGGTGCTGCCCGATGACCCCAAGCGCCCCAACCGCGGCAAGCTGTCGACCGACCACCCCGGCATCGGGGCCGGCGTGGCGTATTTCGGGCTCGCCGACGATTTTTTGAGCAACTCGTTTGCGCCGACCTCGTCGTTTTGCGTCAACTACGACTGTGGCGAAGCGGTCATCGGCTGGACAGCGTCGCAGTCGCGCAACGGCAAGGCGATTCTCGGCGCAGTGACTTGGTACCGCACCCCAGAAAAGCTGGACGGCGACTTTTCGGTCGACCGCCTGATGGCGACCAACGAGGCGCATCCCGAATACGGCGTGTGGTTGTGGCGGCCGATCGCCGGCGTTCCCGAACCCGCAACCACCGGGCTGCTGGCGGTCGGTGGCCTGGCGCTGCTCTGGCGCCGTCGTCCGCGACCGGCCTGAGCGCCGGTGCGCTCAGCGCATCACTTTTTCAATTCGGCGCCGTAGACATCGAAGTCGAAGTACTTGTTCTGGATCGTCTTGTAGCTACCGTTTGCGCGCAGTGCGGCGATGGCTTCGTTAAGGCTCTGGCGCAGGGCCGCGTCGCCCTTGCGCACCGCGATGCCGGCGCCGGTGCCAAAAAACGCCGGGTCGGTGTAGACCGGGCCGCGGAAGGCGAAGTCACGGCCCTTCGGGGTTTTCAGGAAACCCAAATCGCCGGCCACCGAATCGACCAGGGTGCCTTCGATGCGGCCGTTCATCAGGTCGAGGAAAACGTCGTCCTGCTTGCCGTAGCGCACGATCTCGCTGCCCTTGAAGGTGGCGCTGGCGAAGCGGTCGTGGATGGTCGCACGCTGGACGCCAATCTTGCGCCCCTTGAGGCCTTCGGGCGTGACCTCGAACTTGGCGTCGGCGCGCGCCACCATTCGTGCCGGCGTGTGGTAATACTTGTCGCTGAAGTCAACCGCCTTCAGGCGCTCCGGCGTGATCGACATCGAAGCCACGATGGCGTCGAACTTCTTTGCGCGCAGCGCCGGGATCATGGCGTCGAACTCGGCCTGCACCATGACACATTCGCGCTTCAGATGGGCGCAGATGGCGTTGGCGATATCGATATCGAAACCCTTCAACTTGCCGTCGGTGCCTAACTCTGAAAATGGCGGGTAAGCACCTTCGACGCCAACCTTCAGGGGCTGGGCCTGGGTCAGGCTGGTGGCCAGCGCGAGCAGGGCGCTGAGGGCGGTGAGGGTCAGGCGGGTGAACATCGGCGGGCTCCTATCGAAGTCAGGTCGGGCGGGGTTTCCGGAGTGTGTCGTGCGGGCATCTCAACGCTGGCGCAGCCGGGCGATGAACGCCTCGCATTCGGCCAACTGCGTCAGGCTCACAAACTCATCCGCCTGGTGCGCCTGGTCGATATAACCCGGCCCGCAGACCACGGTCGCGATGCCGGCACGCTGGAAGAGGCCGGCTTCGGTGCCAAACGCCACCAGCGTCGTCGCATCGGTGCGCGCCAGCCGCTGCGCCAGGCGCACCGCGGGGTCGTCGGCGGGGGCCAGGAAGTCCGGCATCTCGCAGATCGTCTCGAAGCGAAAACCCGCGCTCGGCTCGACGGCTCGCATCGCCGGCTCGAGCAGCGCTGCCTGCGCGAGCACAGCTTGCTGCATGGTCATCGCGTCGGCACCGGGCAGGTTGCGAAATTCGTAGTGGAAGCGGCAGTCTTCGGGCACCACATTGTCGGCGATGCCACCCTGCATCACGCCCACGGCGGCGGTGGTGTATGGCACGTCGAAGCGGCGGTCATAGGGGCCGTTGTCGCGCCAGCCGTCGGCCATGCCGGCGATATGCGCGACGAGTCTTGACGCGGCCTCGATCGCATTCACCGCCTTCGGTGCCTGCGACGAATGGGCGGCCTTGCCGCGCACGCAGCAGCGCCAGCGGTAGACGCCCTTGTGCGCGATCGCTGGCACCATGCCAGTCGGCTCGCCGACGATGCACAGCCGCGGCGCGATGCCGGCATCGCGCAGGTCGGCAATCAGGTTCTTGGCGCCGAAGCCGCCGACCTCTTCGTCGTAGCTCAATGCATAGTGCACCGCAAAGGGCAAGTCGGCTTGCAGGAAGTCTCTGGCCTGGGCCACGGCGATGCCGATAAACCCTTTCATGTCGGCGCTGCCGCGGGCATACAGGCGCTGGTCCTTGACGACACCGCCGAGCGGGTCGACGGTCCAGGCTTGGCCGGCCCAGGGCACGGTATCGGTGTGGCCCGACAGGATCACCCCGTTGGGCTTGCCGGCGCCGATGGTGGCAAACAGGTTCGCCTTTTGCCGCGCATCGTCCCAGGTCAGGCGCACGTCGATATTCAGGCTGCGCAGATGGTCGGCGATGCACTCGATCAGCGCCAGGTTTGACTGGTCGCTGATGGTGTTGAAACGCACCAGGCGCTGGGCCCAGGCGAGTGCGTCGGCGCTGGGCTCGCTGGCGGTTGAGGTGTTGCTGGTGGCGGCCGGGATGCTGGCATTCATCGGGCTAGCATAGCGCCATGAACACGGACCCGACGATCGATCGCGAGACCATCAGCGCGGCGGCGCAGCGCATCGTCGGTGACGTGCGCCAGACGCCGCTGTGGCGCCTGCCCGGCGCGGCCTTCGGGATCGACTGCGCCGAGGTCTGGCTCAAGCTCGAACATTTGCAAGTCGGCGGCAGTTTCAAGGCGCGCGGCATGTTCAACCGGATGCGCGCGCAGCCGCTGCCCGCCGCCGGCGTGGTCGTCGCCTCGGGCGGCAACGCCGGCATCGCGGTGGCCACCGCGGCGCGCGCGATGGGGGTGCCCTGCGAAGTCTTTTTGCCCGAAGTCGCGAGCCCCGCCAAACGCGCCGCGCTGGCCGCGCTGGGCGCTCGCGTGGTGATTGCCGGTGTGGTCTACGACGACGCACTGGCCGCGTGCTTGCAACGCCAAGCCAGCAGCGGCGCTTTGCTGATGCACGCCTACGACCAGCCCGAAGTGGTGGCCGGCGCCGGCACGCTGGCGGCCGAGATTGAAGCCGAGGCGGGCTTGTCGGACCGGGTGCTGGTCAGCGTCGGTGGCGGCGGCCTGGTCGCCGGCATTGCATCCTGGTTTGCCGGCCGCGCGCGGGTCGAAGCGCTCGAGCCCGAACTCGCGCCGACCCTGCACGCGGCGCGTGTGGCAGGCCAGCCGGTGGATGTCGCGGTTTCGGGCATCGCCGCCGATTCCCTGGGCGCGCGGCGCATCGGGCAAATCGCTTGGGGCGTCGCGCAGCGCCATGTCGCCGCGGTGCACTTGCTGCCTGACGACGCGATCCGGGCGGCGCAGCGCCGGCTCTGGCAGCAGTGCCGGCTGGCGGTGGAGCCGGCGGCGGCGTTGCCGCTGGCGGCACTCATGACCGGCGCGGTACGCCCGGCGGCGCACGAGCGGGTGGCGCTGATCCTGTGTGGCGCCAACTTCGATCCCGCAAGCCTCGCACCCTGATCGGCAGGGGCAGGTGTAAGCTGGCCCGGCAAGAGACTCGCTTTGCCGACGTTGCTTTGAGTTTGGAGGCCGCCGATGTCCAGCTTGATCACATTGGTGCTTTGTGCGCTGCTCGCCGCCTGTGCTGGCGCCCCGGTAGTCAACGCGCAGACGCAACTCTTGCGCGACGAATTTTTTGCGCCGGCCAGCGACCGCGTCAACAGCACCGAGGTCTTTGCACTCAGCGCGCCGATGCGCAGCTACCTCGACGATCAGATCGCGCCGCAACTGCGCCGCAGTGGATTGCAGCGCGGGCTGATCGAGGCGCTGTACAAACGTGAGCAGCTCAAGCTCGACTACGACGCCACGCGCACCCGCAACGCGGCCGAGGCCTTTGAAGCTCGCGCCGGCAACTGCCTGTCGCTGGTGATCCTGACCGCCGCGCTGGCCAAGGATCTCGGCCTGCAAGTCCACTACCAGAGCGCCTACACCGACGAGACCTGGGCCCGCAGCGGCGAGCTCGTCTTTCGCAGCGGCCATGTGAATATCACGCTCGGCCGGCGCTTCATGGACACCGGCAGCATCAAGACCGCGACCGAATACACCGTCGACTTTCTGCCGGCCGACGCGATCCGCGGCCTGCGCACGCGCGAGATCAGCGAGCGCACCGTGGTCGCGATGTACCTCAACAACCGCGCCGCCGAAGCGCTGGCTGCCGCAGAGATCGACAACGCCTACGCATGGGCACGCGCGGCGGTGCGCCACGATGCATCGTTCAGCAGCGCGCTCAATACGCTGGGCGTGATCTACCTGCAGCGGGCTCTGCCGGCGCTGGTCGGCCCGGCGATCGCCAGCTTCGAGGCCGTCTTGCAGCAGGAGCCGCTGAATACCCGTGCGATGTTCAACCTGGCCGCGGCATTCGACCGCGCCGGGCGCACCAGCGAAGCCGCGGCACTGCGCAGCCACCTGGCGCAGATCGAACCCGAGCCGCCTTTCCACTGGTTTGACCAGGGCCGCTTGGCGATGCAGCGGGGTGACTACGCGGCGGCGCGCCAGCTCTTTGCCAAGGAGATTCGCCGCATGCCGTACCAGCACGAGATCCACTTCTGGCTCGCGCAGGCGAGCTACCAACTCGGTGATATCGACGCCGCGCGGCGCAGCTTGGCTGCCGCGCGCGACCATTCGACCAACCCGCGCTCACGCGGCCTGTATGCGGCCAAGCTGGCCTGGGTGCAGGCACAGCCAACGCCTTAAATCAGCGGCAAAACATTTGTAGCCGCTGCGCGCCGCGCGGGCAATACGCAGGGCAGCGCTTGTCGCAGCGCTTAGGGCAGCGCCCGCGAAATCTCGATCTGCAAGCCGCGGCTGCCCACCGCGGCCGGTGCCGACAGGCCTTCAAGATCCCCCGGCTGCGGCATCGCCTGGCCGGTTTTACTGATGCGCGCACCGACCACGACTTGGGTCTGGCTCGAGATGCCGGCACCGGCGGCCATCGCCTGGCTGTCGTCGAGCGTGAAGTTGATGGGCAGGTCCTTGACCTGGCGGCGCAGGATCGCCAGCGGCATGCGGCTGCCGCTGGCCGCGCGCGCGAAGATGAACAGGGTGTCGTCGGGCGCGGCCTGCGCGCGCAACGCCGGGGCCAGCGAGACGGTGCCGCTGACGGCTGCAGCGGCGGCTGCGCTTGCCAATGGGTTTGTCGACGAATTTGCCGATGCTGTTGCCGATGCGGCCGCTGAACCACCCACCGCCGCCGCGGCCGACTTGGTTGCCATGCCACCGCGCCGCTGTGCTTCGTCGACACCCGCCTGGGCACGTTGTGCGGTGTCGCTGCCGGCGGGTGCCAGCGTTGCGATGCGGCCCCAGTGGCGCGCCGCGGTGGTGAAATCGTTGGCGTCGAAAGCGGCGGTACCCGCGATCGCCAGCGACTTCAGATGATCGGGGTCGATCTGCAAGGCGCGCTGGACCAGCCGCAGCGGCTCGCCTTCGAGCTTGCCCCCACGCGCCGCGGCCATCGCATCGGCAGCGTCGGCATGCGCACCGGCGTCGTTGGGCTTGAGTTGCAACGCGCGCGCGAACGCCGCCTGCGCGTCGGTCGCGCGGCCGAGCACCGTGTACGAGCGGCCGAGCATCGTCCAGCCGATGCTGTCGTCGGGTTGGGCCTGCAGCCGGGCCTTGAGCTTGTCGACAAGTTCGAGCAACTGCGTTTCGGTGAACGGCGCAGAAGCCGCTGCGGCTTGAGCGTTTGCGTTTGCAGCTGAACTCGCAGCGGCATTCGCCGCGACGATCTGCGCCGGCGCTTCGGGCTTGCCGGTGTAGAGATAGCCCGCTGCAGCGACTGCGACCACAAAGGCGCTGACACCGATCCACAGCGCGCGACCGGCGCTTGCTGGCACGGCGGCCAGGGTCGAATCTGTCGCTGGCGTTGCTGGCGGCTGGTCGGGGGTGTTGTGATTCACAAAAGGGATCTGGTTGACGGCGCCGCGGCCGACTGATTACTTCAGGCCGAGAAACGCCTGCACCGGCACGACCGTGCGCGCGCCATCTTCTTCTTGCGGGACATGGCCGAGATCGTCAAAAACCACGAGCTGGCTGACGACGATCTGGGCCTTGAATTTGCGGCCGATCGACGGCGGGATCAGCTTGTCGCGCCCACCCCAGAGGATCAGCGTCGGCTGGCTGATGCTCGAGATGCGCTGCGCGTCTTCGCCGGGCACCGTCTGGGTCATGCGCTCGACCAGCGCGCGGCGGTTGCCGGTGCGCAGTGTGAGTTCGAAATAACGATCCACCAGATCGGCAGTCACTTTCTTCGGGTCGCCATACACATCGGCCACCGTGGCCGCGACGATGACCCGCGGCAGGAGATGTTCGAGCAGCCGGTTGAATACCGGGATGCGTGCGATGACAAAGCCGATCGGCATCGACTCGGGTTTGAAATCCGGCCCCGCGGCGTCGACCAGGATCAGCTTGTCGACCCTTGCCGGCGCCATCACCGCGGTGCGCCAGGCGACCTCGCCACCGAGCGAATTGCCGCCGAGGGTGGCGCGCCGGATGCCCAGCTTGTCGAGCAGGTCAAGTGTGAAGCGGGCGTAGGTGTCGCCGCGGTAGTCGCCGGGGGTGTAGCGGCTGTTTTCGCCACCCACTTCACCACCCACGAAGGGCCCGGTCAGCCCGAAACCCGGCAGGTCAAAAGTGATGACTCTGCGCCGCGCTTTCAACACCGTCACCCAGGCCTCCCAGGTGTGCAGGCTGGCACCGGTGCCGTGGATCAGCACGACGGGCGTCGGGTCGTCGCGCGGCCCCTCGTCGCGCAGGTGCACGATCTGGCCTTTGACATCGATGAAATCGCTTGGCGGCGGCGCCCAGCGCGCGACCAGGGTCTGCACGTCGCGGTCGGGCGCGCGCGACAAAGGCACGACGATGGCAGTGGCGATCAGCAGCGCGCCGATGACCTTGAGCAAGAGATTGGGCACGGCGCGGATTCTAGGTGGAGGGGGCAGCTCGTTTGCTCAGCGTGTTTCGATGTCAGCCACCGGCTCCCTACAATCACCAGCATGCCCTTTGTCCATCTCAGAACGCACACCGAATATTCCGTCGTCGACGGCACCTTGCGGGTTGACGCTGCGGTCGCCGCGGCGCGTGCCGACGGCCAGCCGGCGCTGGCGATCACCGACCTGGCCAACCTGTTTGGCGCGATCAAGTTCTACAAGGCCTGCCGGGCCAAAGGTCTCAAGCCGCTGATCGGCGCCGATCTGTGGATGCAGCCCGAGGGCAGCGAAAAAACCCCGAGTCGGCTGCTCGTGCTGGTGCAAAACCAGCGCGGTTATCTGAACCTGTGCGAACTGCTCGCCAAAGCGTGGACGAGCAACAGCCAACGCGCGCAGGCCTGGGTGCGCTGGGAGTGGCTCGACCGCCTTGGCGAGGGCTTGATCGCGCTGTCCGGCGCCGAAGCCGGCGCGGTCGGCATGGCCTTGCTCGGCGGCGACCCGGCACGCGCCGAAGCGATCGCGCTGCGCATCGCGGCGCAGTTTTCGGGCCGCTTTTATATCGAGTTGCAACGCGCCGGCCTAGCCGGGCAGGACGCGCTCGTGCGCGTGTCGGTGCCGCTGGCAGCGCGCCTGGGTCTGCCCGTGGTGGCGACCCATCCGATCCAGTTTTTCGAGGTCGACGACTTCGACGCTCACGAGGCGCGGGTCTGTGTCGCCGAAGGTGAAACGCTGGCCAACCCCCGGCGCGTGAAACGCTTCAGCCGCGACCAGTATTTCAAGACCAGCGCCGAGATGGCGGCGCTGTTTGCCGATATCCCGTCGGCCCTGGCGAACGCCACCGAGATCGCGCGCCGCTGCAATCTGACGCTGACGCTGGGCGTGGCGCAATTGCCTGACTTCCCGACGCCGCTGCAAGCAGATGGCACGCGGTTGCCGATCGAAACGCACTTTCGCGCGCTGTCGTTTGCGGGGCTGGACAAGCGCTTGCTGCAGCTCTATCCCGATGCGGCGCGGCGCGAGACACGCCGCGCCGAATATGTCGAGCGGCTCGAATTCGAGATCGGCACGATCCTGAAGATGGGTTACCCGGGTTACTTCCTGATCGTCGGCGACTTCATCCAGTGGGCACGCGACAACGGCTGCCCGGTCGGCCCGGGGCGCGGTTCCGGTGCGGGCTCGCTGGTCGCTTATTCGCTCGGCATCACCGACCTCGACCCGCTCGAATACAAGCTGCTCTTCGAGCGTTTCTTGAACCCCGAGCGGGTCTCGATGCCCGACTTCGATATCGACTTCTGCCAGGCCAACCGCGAGCGGGTTATCGACTATGTGAAGGCCAAATACGGCCGCGACGCGGTGAGCCAGATCGCGACCTTCGGCACGATGGCGGCAAAAGCCGCGCTGCGCGATATCGGCCGCGTACTCGGCATGGGCTACGGCCATGTCGACTCGATCGCCAAGCTGATCCCGGTCGCGCCGACGAAGACGGTGACGCTGGCGCGGGTGCCCGCCGATCCCGCAGCACTCGACGCCGGCACCATCTATGCACGCAAGGAAGCGCCCGAGCTGAACCAGCGCGAAGCCGCCGAAGAAGAGGTGGCCGAGCTGCTGGCCCTGGCGATGCGTGTTGAAGGCATCGTGCGCAATGTCGGCATGCATGCCGGCGGCGTGCTCATCGCGCCGGGCAAGATCACCGACTTCTGCCCGCTCTACCAGCAGCCGGGCAGCGACTCGGCGGTGAGCCAGTACGACAAGGACGATGTCGAAGCGATCGGCCTCGTCAAGTTCGACTTTTTGGGCCTGGCCACGCTGACGATCCTGGAGTTGGCCAAGGATTTCATCCGCGCGCGCCGGCCCGGGCGGGAGGACTTCAATTACGAAGCGCTGCCGCTGGACGACAGCAAGGTCTACAAACTTTTTGCCGAAGGCCGCACCGAAGCCGTCTTCCAGTTTGAATCGCAAGGCATGCAGCGCATGTTGCGCGAGGCCAAGCCGAACCGGCTTGAAGACCTGATCGCGCTGAACGCGATGTTCCGGCCCGGGCCGATGGAAAATATCCCGAGTTTTTGCGCGCGCAAACATGGCCGCGAGCCGATCAGCGTGGCGCACCCGATGTTGGAGCCGGTGCTCGCCGAGACCTACGGGATCATGGTCTACCAAGAGCAGGTGATGATGGCCGCGCAGTTGATGGGCGGTTATTCGCTCGGCGGCGCGGACTTGCTGCGCCGGGCGATGGGCAAGAAAAAAGCCGACGAGATGGCCGAGCACCGCGCGATCTTTCGCGCCGGCGCGGCCAAGCAGGCGATCGGCGAGGCGGTCGCCGACGAGGTCTTCGACCTGATGGAAAAGTTTGCCGGTTATGGCTTCAACAAAAGCCATGCCGCGGCGTATTCGCTGCTCGCGTACCACACCGGCTGGCTAAAAGTGCATTGCACGGCCGAGTTTTATGCCGCCAACATGACGGTCGAAATCGACGATACCGACAAGCTCAAGATCCTGATCAACGACGCCAAGACCTTTGGGGTGTTGTTCGAAGCACCCGACGTCAACCGCGGTGTCTGGCGCTTCGAGCCGGTGGCCGGCAAGGCCGGCGACAAGCTGATTCGCTACGGCCTCGGCGCTGTCAAGGGCACCGGCCAGGGCGCGATCGAGGCCATCGTCGCCGCGCGCGAAGGGGCAGGCGCCAACGAAGGCCAGGGCGGTGGGCCGTTTCACAGCCTGTTTGATTTCTGCGCGCGGGTCGATCGCCAGCGTGTCAACAAACGTGCCGTCGAAGCGCTGATCAAGGCCGGCGCTTTTGACAGCATCCACGCTGACCGTGCGACGGCACTGGCGAGTGTGGCGCTGGCTTTTGATTGGGCCGAAACGCAGGAAGCGAATGCGCTGCAAGGTGGCCTCTTTGACTTTGGGGATTCGCATGCGTCGTCAACCCAGGAGCCGGCGCTGGCACATGCCGAACCCTGGACACTGCGCGAACGTCTGATGCTGGAAAAATCGGCTTTGGGTTTTTATCTCTCCGGCCATCTCTTCGACGAAAGTGGCGAAGAGGTGCGCCGCTTCGCGCGCCGCAGCATCGCCGACCTGGTGGATTCGCGCGAGCCGCAATTGCTGGCCGGCATCGTCGCCGACCTGCGGGTGGTCAACGGCCAGCGCGGCCGCGCGGCGATCTTCAAGCTCGACGACGGCAGCGAGGCCATCGAGTCGGTGGTCAATGAAGAGCTGCTCGACCGCAGCCGCGAACTCGTCGCCGACGATGCGCTGCTCATCGCGCAGGGCAAGGTGCAACTCGACCGCTTCTCAGGCGGCCTGCGCTTCAACATCACGCAGGTCTGGGATCTGCCGGCGGCACGCGCGCGCTTTGGCCGTTATCTGGCGGTGGCGCTGAACGGCGGCATGCCACCGGTGGCCGAGCTGATCCGTACCTGGCCGATGCGGCGCATCGAAACCGAGCAAGGTGAACTGACGCAGGGCCTGGCGGTGCGCCTGCTGGTGCAGCGGGCCAGCGTGCAGGCCGAACTTGACCTCGGTGACGACGGCCGTTTCTGGCCCAGCGACGAGGCCTTGGCGCGTTGGCGCCAGGTGGCGGCCGGCGGACAGGCCATGATCGTGTACGACAACGCGCCGTCAGGCCCGTAATCGTTTGTGTCAGCGCCAACCGGCGGTCACACTGGGGCGTTGTTTACCCATCGCTCACTCCAGATACGAGGCTCCGCCATGTTGAAAAAACTGTCGCCACTGTTTGCGCTCCTGACTTCGGGGCTGACTGCCGGCCTGCTTGCATCCACCGCGCAGGCGGCGGATGTCGGGGTCTCGATCTCGATCAGCGAGCCGGGTATTTACGGCCGCATCGACATCGGCAAATTTCCGCAGCCGCAGATCATCGTGACCCAGCCGGTGGTCATCGTGCAGCCGCGGGTCAGGGTGGTTCAGCAGCCCGAGCCGATCTATCTGTGGGTGCCGCCCGGCCACCGCGCCAACTGGCGCCGGCATTGCGCCGAATACCGCGCCTGCGGCGTGCCGGTGTACTTTGTGCAAAACGACTGGTACCAGCAGAACGTGCACAAGGGCGAAGGCCGCCGGCATGTCAAACACGACGGCAAAGACCATGACAAACACCGCGACAAGGGTCACGGCAAAGGCAAGGGCCACAACAAGGACGATTGACCGGCACCGCGGGCCCTGTGCTGGCGATGCCGAAGCGGGCGCAGCGCCGGCACGGCCCGATCAGGTGGCCGGCCGGGGCGTCGATCTCGTTGCGCCCTTCGCGCCAAACACGCCGACCAGCCCCAGCCCGACGCACAGCAGCAGCAACGTAGACGGCTCGGGCACCGGCGTTGGGTCTACGGCCGCGTAGCGCCACGCCCCGGGCGCGCCCAAGATGCGTCCGGCGATGACGTAAAACGGGTCGCCAGAATAGTCGCAGCTAAGGGTCGTTGATCCCGGGCCGCAGCGTGCCAACTGCGCCGAATCGAGAACGACGGGGAAGGGGCCGGGGGTGTTGCGCGAACCGATGCTGGCGAGGGTTGACGGCGCGTTGAAGATGGAGGCGGTGACCTCCCAGTTCACCACCACGCCGCTGGTGTCGGTCCAGAACTTAAAAAACGAATTTGTCGCATTGGCCTGGGTGACCAGATTCACCCCGTCCTGAAAGCTGAAGGCCAGCGGCTAGATGATGGCGTTCACCAGATTCGCGGCCAGCGGCGCGGCCAGTTCGATCGAACCGGCGACCCGGTCGGCCGTGGTGTACAGCTCAGGCGGCGTTGTCGGACCGTCAGCGCTGACGGTAGTGAAGTTGTTGCCGGCATAGTTGAGCGTCACGACGGCATGTGCCGGCAGGCTGCCCAACATCAACACCATCGCAATCGCGCTCGCGGCGATGGTGCTGGTGCGAAACGGTGTGCGGCTTGAGATCAATGTCATGGTGTCCTCCGACGGAATAGGTTGATCGGTTTGGCCGCCGCTGCCAGCGACGACCTTGAAGCCGAAGCAGACTAGCCAAAGTCGTCAAAGGTGCGTGTTGGGCAATCCCGCGCCCCTCCCCCGATTTCAGGGGTCGATGGAGGCCGGTCGTATATCGATCGGCAGCCGGCGACAGGCCAGGCAACCTGTGGCGACGAGTGACACACTGCACTCAACGACGATGACGTTTTCACCATTTTCAGGAGTGACTTCATGAACCCTCACAGCCACCCCGCGGCGACGCAAGGCGCTCGGTTCGGCCTCTCGCCGGGCGGCCAGCCGGCGCCGGTCTGGTCGACACGCGAATGGTTCAACAGCGGCGCCGCGCTGCAACTCGCCGATCTGCGCGGCAGGGTCGTCGTGCTGCACGCTTTCCAGATGCTCTGCCCGGCCTGTGTGCGCCACGGGCTGCCGCAGGCGCAGCGCATCCACGCAGGTTTTGCGCAAAGCGACGTCGCCGTCATCGGCCTGCACACGGTGTTTGAACACCACGCCGCGATGACACCGGTGTCGCTGCAGGCGTTTTTGCATGAATACCGGATTTCCTTCCCGGTCGGTGTGGACGCGCCGGGGGCTGACCCGTTGGACTCGCGCGATCCGATCCCGGCCACGATGCGCGCCTACGAGATGCGAGGCACGCCCAGCCTGGTCTTGATCGATCGCAAGGGCTGTCTGCGCCAACACAGCTTTGGCGCCGCGGACGACCTGATCGTCGGCGCCGCGATCGCCGCGCTGGTCATCGAAGCGGCTTGACCTGCGGCGAGGCTTGGGGCCTCGCGCCGAAGCCAAGACGTCGCAGAACTGCGCCGGCCTTGGTGGTCATTTCCGCGCCTCGGCCGCGGCGGCCAGGCGCCCAATCGGGCGACCATGTTTGCGACCCCGCTGACCGGCCTCGTCTTGAGTGGCGGTGGTGCGCGCGCGGCTTACCAGGTGGGTGTGTTGCGTGCGATCGCACAACTGCGCACGCAAGCCGGCGCTGCTGGTGAAGGCAACCCCTTCGGCGTCATTTGCGGCACCTCGGCCGGGGCGCTCAACGCTGCGGCGCTGGCCTGCCATGCCGACGACTTCGGCGCTGCGGTCGAGGGCCTGTCCGAGATCTGGCGCAACTTTCACGCCGCGCAGGTCTACCGCGCCGACACCATCGGCGTCGTTCGCACCGGCGCCAAATGGTTGACGATGCTGTCGGCCGGCTGGGCTCTGGCGCGCTGGCGCCGTGCGCGACCGCGCTCGCTGCTCGACAACGCGCCGCTGGCCGGCCTGCTGGCGCAAACCGTGCCGCTACGCCGGCTGCGCGTGATGCTGCGCTTCAAGCACCTGCACGCCTGGGCGATTTCGGCGTCGAGCTACACCAGCGGCGAGCATGTGACGTTTTATCAATCGGCCACGCCCATGGCGGCCTGGAACCGATCGCAACGCATCGCCGTGCCGGCCGAGATCGGCCATCAACACCTGATGGCGTCGGCGGCGATCCCGTTTGTTTTCCCGGCCGTCGAGATCGACCGCAACCGGCAGGCTGAATGGTTTGGCGACGGCTCGATGCGCCAGACCGCACCGATCTCCCCGGCGATCCATCTCGGCGCGCAGCGGGTGCTGATCATCGGCGCCGGCCGCCTGCACGAGCCGCCCGGCCGGCAGGCCACGCATACCGGTTACCCGAGCCTGGCGCAGATTGCCGGCCACGCGATGTCGAGCATCTTTCTCGATGCGCTGGCGGTAGATGTCGAGCGCATGCAGCGCATCAACCGCACGCTGGCGCTGCTGCCTGAAGCCGCGCTGCGCGACACGCTGCTGCGGCCGATCGAGTCGCTGGTGATCGCGCCGAGCCAGCGCATCGACGAGATCGCGGCGCGGCACCAGGCCTGCCTGCCGCGGCCCTTGCGTGCGCTGCTGCGCAGTGTCGGTGTCAGCGGGCAGGGGGTGCAGGCGCGGGGTGCGGGGCTGGCGAGTTATCTGCTCTTCGAGGCGCCGTACACACGCGAGTTGATGGCCCTGGGCGAAGCCGACACGCTCGCGCGGCGGGGCGAGGTGTGCGGCTTTTTCGGCTGGCGCGATACGGCACTCGCAAACGCGACCGCGACCGCAACCGCAACCGCAACCGCAACCGCAACCGCGCCTGGGTCAACCGACGGCGTCAGGCCGGAGCCCGAGCCGGCGCTGGTTTGACCGCGTCGGGCTTGGGCGATTTGCGCGCTGCCTTGTCAGCCGCGTCGCCGGTCTTGGCCTTGGTGGTCTTTGCTGCACTGTCGCCGCCGGCCGCTGGCGTGTAGCCGCTACCGGCAACGGTCAAACCGGCCTGCGAAAACTTGCGTGCGTTGCCGGGGCCGACACCACCAACACGGTCGACCATATCGGCCCAGTCCTTGAACACGCCGGCCTTGCGCGCGTCGAGGATCTTGGCCGACAGCCCGGGGCCGATGCCTTTGATGGTTTCCAGTTCGGCCTGACTGGCCTTGTTGACGTCGACGCCAGCCTGCGCGGCGAGCGCGAAGAGGGCGAACAGCAGGGCAGTGATGAAGCGGATCATGATCAATCTCCAAACGTTGGATGAGGGTTGCGAATCAGGGTTGCGACAGCCCTTCGTTATCGATGGGCCGGCTTGAATTCTGCGAACCACAGCCGCGCCGCGAAACCCGCTGTCGGGCGGGTCTGAAGAGGGCCCTCGTTGGGGGGGGTCGGTGGGGGAATCGTCGGGAGAGATGCGGCCAAGCGCTGAGGTAAGCTACCCGCCGATGGGCGCTGCAACGGTCAATATCATCTGCATGAAATGGGGCACGCTTTACGGCCCCGAGTATGTGAACCACTTGCGCGCTGGCGTCGCGCGACACCTGACGCGGCCGCACCGTTTTGTCTGTTTCACCGACGACACCAGTGGCCTCGACGCGCGGGTCGAAGCCCGGCCGCTGCCCGCGCTGGACGTGCCGCAGGGCAACCTCGATCTGCGCTGGCGCAAAGTCGCGGTGTTCAAGGCCGGGCTCGGGGGGCTCGGTGTGCTCGGGGGTGTGACCGGCCCGACGCTGTTTCTCGATCTCGACCTCGTCATCGTCGATTCGATCGATGTCTTTTTCGACATGCCGGGAGCGTTCTTGGTGATCCGCGATGACGACCTCTTTCGCAGCAAGCCGCTGCGCAAGTTGAACCCGGCACGCGACCGCTTTTTGCACAGCGTCGGCAATACCTCGGTCTTCCGTTTCGAGATCGGCGCCCATGCCGGCATCGTCGACGACTACCTGGCCGACCCAGTTGGTGTGACAACGCGCTTCGAAATCGAGCAGGAATATGTCAGCGCCTGGCTCGATCAACGCGGCCTGCTGCAGTACTGGCCGCGCGAGTGGTGCGTGAGCTTCAAGAACCACTGCGTGCCGCGCCACGTCAAGAGTTTTGCGGCCGATCCGGTGGTGCCAGCCGGCGCGCGCATTGTCGTTTTTGCCGGCACGCCGAAGATGTCTGACGTGCTCGCCGGCGGCGGCCACAAGTGGTACCGGCGGATCGGCAATGTCGACTGGCTGCGCGCTGCCTGGAGTGCATGAAGCGATGTCCCGAACCCCTTCTCGAGCCCGTTCCAGAACCGACAACCTGCCCGTCTTCGACGACATCAAACCCTGGGGCGCCTACGCACCCAAGGCCTGGCAGCGGGTCTTGCTGGCGGCCACGCGCGCGCTGCCAGCAACGCTGCGCCGCCTGGTGTTTGCGCTGCGCAAGCCGATCAAATATGGCGCCCGCCACGCGCTCGACGTAACCGTCTGGGACGTCAAACTGCGCCTGCTCCCGCGCGGCAATATCACCGAGACCGATGTGTTGTTCTCGCCGCAATTTTTCGACCCCGAGGAGCGCGTGATGCTGGCCGCGCAGTTGCAAGCCGGCGGCACCTTCGTGGACATCGGCGCCAACGCCGGCATCTATTCGTTCTGGGCCAACCATTGCATGCACGGCCGTGGCCATGTGCTCGCCGTGGAGCCTGACCCCGAGATGCTCAGGCGGCTGCGATTCAACGTCCAGGCCAACGGCATGTCGCAGGTCGAGGTCTGCCCGGTGGCGCTGAGCGACCACCAGGGCGTCGGCGAGTTGCTCGTCAACCCGGCGCAGCGAGGCGAAAATACGCTGGATGTCCACGAAGCCGAGGCCGTCGGCGCAAGGCGCATCGTGCAGCCGGTTGAACTCGACACCTTGCTGCACTTGTTGCAATCGCGGGGCATCAGCCAGGTCGACGCCTTGAAGATCGACATCGAGGGTTATGAACCCCCGGTCTTGCGCCACTTCTTTGCCAATGCGCCGAGCACACTCTGGCCGCGCCTGGCGATCACCGAATACAAGCCCGCCACCGCGGCGGTGATCGAAGGGCTGTTCCTGAGCAACGGTTACCGGCGGGTACTCTTCAACGGGATGAACTTTGCGTTCGCGCGCTGAGATCGCCGCTCACACTCTGAGGCCGGACCTTGATGCCACCGTCGGCCCCACGCGCATGAAAATCCTGATCCTGTTGCGCGACCTGTCGTTGAATGGAATTACCACCTACAACCGGATCCTGTCCAGAGCGCTGACCGACCAGGGACATGAGGTCTACGTCTGGCCGTCGGACGCCACGATGAGCTCGCGCAAGGCGTTCAAGCTGCCCCTCTTGCATCCGTGGATGGCAGCGCTGGTTCGCCATCGCCTGCAAGACGTTCGGCCCGACCTGGTGCTCGTCCACCACTACACCCAGGCCAGGCTGGCGCACCGCCTGCAAGCGACCGCCGGCATTCCTTGGGTCGCCGTCATGCACAACGCGCACTCGCCGCGGCGGATGGCGCAATGGGCCCGGCTCTACGGCAACGCTGCCGGAGTGGTGACGATGTGCGAAACGCTCAGGGCGCAGTACACGGCGCTGGTCGAGCGCACCGAGATGCCCGCCGGCCGAGCGCCGCCGCCGGTTTTGCTCAGCCGCCTGCCGATAGACGCGCCCCCCGCGCGCACCCATCGGCCCGGCGCGCCACTCAGACTGGCCTATTGCTCGCGGCTGAGCGCACAGAAAGGCCCGCGCTGCGAAGCCTGGCTGCGCGCCATTGCGACCCTGCCCGAGCGCGCCGAATGCAAGGTCTTGGTCATCGGCGCCGGCAGCTACCTTGAACGCCTGCGCCGGATTGCGGCCCAACTCGGCCTGCAGGCAGAGTTCAGCGGCCAGCTCGCCGACCCCGGCAGCCGCCTCGATGAAGTCGATGTCATCACCGGCGCGGGCTACGCCTTGATGGAAGGCCTGGTGCGCGGCTGCTCAGGGTTGGCGCTGGGCTTCAGCGGCTGTTTTGGCGCTATCGGCGAGCACAATCTGGAGCCGGCTTTTGGCGTCAATTTTGGCGACCAGTCGGTGCAGCCCAACGCCACCGATGTCGCCTCGATCGCGTGCGAACTCCGCCTGGCGATCGACGCGTTGCAGGGCGCCGGGCCCGGCCGCGTGCGTGAGCGCTGCATCGAACACTTCAGGCCCGCGCCGATCGTCGGTGAGTTGGTCGATTTTTTGCGGCAAGTCGCCCCCGGCGCGCGGTGACCCGTGCCGGCCGGGCCCGCGGCGTCGGCGAGCTGCTCGAGAACCCGGCGCAGCGGGGCGAAAATACGCTGGCCCGCGAAGAAGCGCGCATCGCCGGCGGCGAGCGTGTGGTGCAGCAAGTCGAACTCGACACCCTCTTGCACTTGCTCGAATCGCGCGCCGTGCAGCGTGTCGATGCGCTGAAGATCGATATCGAAGGCCATGAGCCGCCGGTGCTGCGTCACTTTTTCGAACATGCGCCGCAGGCGCTGTGGCCGACGATTGCGATCACCGAAAACAAACCCGAGACCGCGGCCGTGATCGAAGGGCTGTTCCTGGGCAACGGCTAGCGGCGTGTGCTCTTCACCGGCATGAATATCGCTTTTGCACGAGAGGTAGGCAGGGTGTGAAACAACTCGTCTGTGTCAAGTGGGGCACGATGTACGTCCCCGAATATGTGAACCGCCTCTACGCGATGATCGCGCGCCATCTGGCGCCGCCGTTCCGCCTGGTCTGCCTAACGGACGACCGCAGCGGCATCCGCAGCGAGGTCGAGTGTTTTGATCTGCCCGAACTCGGCTGCCGGCACCCCGAGCGCACGATCGGTAAATGGCGCAAGCAGATCCTCTGGGGGCGCAGCGTGCCGGGGCTCGAGGGTGTGGTGCTCTTTGTCGATCTCGACTCGGTGATCGTCGACTCTCTCGACCCCTATTTCAGCCATGGCAACCCGGGTGACGTGATCCTGGCGCGCAACTGGGCGCGGCCGTTCAAACGACTCGGGCAGACTTCGGTCTTCCGCTTCACGGTCGGCCAGAACGCCCACCTGCTCGACAACTTCCGCGCCGACCCGCAAGGCATCGCCGACAAGTACCGCTTCGAGCAGCACTACTTGACCGATGCGGTCACTGGCGGCATCAAATTCTGGCCCGAGGACTGGACCAAACATTTCCGCCTGCATTGCCTGCCGAAGTTTCCGCTGCGCTATTTCGTCACCGCCTCATTGCCCAAGGGCGCACGCATCGTGACCTTCCCGGGCGGGCCGAACCCCGACGACGTGATGGTCGGGCGCTGGATCAAGCAGGCGCCACCAAACCGGTCACGCTGGGCGCATGTGATGGCCACCTTCAGCGACCAGCGTGTCGACAAGGGCCGCTGGCGCCACCTTCAGCGCTATGTGCTGCCGGTGCCCTGGATAGCGGAACATTGGCGGGACCGAGTCGCGCCGCACAGCCGTGCTGACCGCGCGCCAACCGCAAGCTGACCGGTCGCGGCCTCAGGCGACCCAGTGCGATGCGATCCACGGCGCGGGTTTGACAAACCGGCCGCGCCGGTTGCGCCGGCCTTCCAGCGCATCGGGCGGGTTGACCTCGCCATGGAAAACCACGATCTTGGTGCCGGCGGGAACGCTCGGCGTTTGCCAGTAATTCAGCGGCCAGCGCGGGATGCAGTGGTATTTGTAGCTGCAGCACCAATCGGCCGGCCAGTATTGCAGGCGGCCTTTTGCGTGCACGATGTCGGACAGGTAAGCCTGCTCGTTGCGGAACTTCTCGCGCACCGCAGCATGTGTCGCGCGGAAGGTTTCGAGCACATCGACATGTGCGCCTAGCTTGAAGCGGTAGACACTGGAATTGCCGGTCACGCGCCAGGGGCGTTTCCAGTCGTGGATGATCAAGAACTCACCCGGCAATTCGAACAGCGCGTCGATCGAATCGACGATCACGATGTCGATATCCAGAAACAGTGCGGTGCCCTGCAGGCCATGCAGGTCGGCACTGAAGGTGGTGAGTTTTTTCCAGCCGCGTTCGGGCAAGCCGTCGGGCAACGCCAGGTCGGGGATCGGCAGGCAATCGACCTCGGCGCGCAGGCCGGCAGCGCTGTCGGTGAGACAGACAAAACGAAACTCGCCACGCAAATGCCGGCGCACCATGCCGTAGAGCCGGTTGACATATTCGGGGCCGTACTTGTCGCCCCATTTCATGCACAGGATCACGCGCTCAGGTACAGGTACGGGCACAGCGAGCATCGGCGTGATGGTCGGTGTGATTGTTGGTGCGAGTGTTGGCGGGTTCACAGCTCCTCCACCGGCTGCGGCGGAAAACTGTCCCAGCTCTGGCAGCCCGGGCATTGCCAGAAGTAGCCTTTAGCTTCGAAGCCACAGGCCGCGCAGCGGTAACGTTGCAGCGGCTTCGCGGCGCGCGCCACGGCCGCGCGGATCCCCGCGAGGCCGCTCTCGCCCCAGCTTGGTGGCGGCTGCTCGAGCAAGGCCTGCGCGGCGGACAGCGACGGCGAGGCTTGCAGATGATGAGCCAGCGCCTGGATGAGGCCCGCGGCGGCCACGCCGGTGTTGGACGAGCCGGGACCGCCGCCAATCACGACGCCATTCATGACGCCATTCATCACGCCATTCATCACGCCATTCACGCCGAAATCTACGAGCGCAATGCGCGCGCGCAGCAGGGCCATCGACGGCGTACTGGCATACAGCGTGTCGAGCGCCGCGCCTGCCTGCGCCTGCCGGCCGCTGGCCCGCGCGGCCTTGACATAGTCCTGCGCGACGAGGCCAAACGCGGCGGGCTGCGCCGCGCGCAACTGGTCCCAGGCGTCGACCGCGCCGGCTGCGTCATCGGCCTGCAGCAAGCGCTGGCCGGCGAGTGTCAAGGCCCGCGCCGCGCCCGGTGCGGCAACCAGCGCGCGCTGCAGCGCGGCGGCGGCTTCGTCGCTGCGGCCCTGGGCATCGGCTTCAATCGACTGCTCACATTCGTAATGCGCGACGCGGCTTGCAAACGAGCCCCGGCCGGCGGCTTCGAGCTGAGCTGCGGTGTTGATCGCAGCGGCCCAGCTGCGCGAACGTTCATGCAGCGTCAGCAAGGCGAGTTGGGCTTCCCCTTCGAAGGGGGTAGCGTCAAGTTTCTGGTACGCCTGCTCGGCGCGGTCGAAGAGCCCGGCACGCATGAAATCCTGCGCCAGTGCGTACTGCGCGCGCTGGCGGTCTGCGGCCTTCAGGTCGCCGCGCCCGAGCAGATGTTCGTGGACCCGCACCGCGCGCTCGAACTCGCCGCGGCGGCGGAACAGGTTGCCCAGCGCGAAGTGCAGCTCGGCGGTATCGGGGTCGTTCTGCACCGCCTCGATGAAAGCATCGACGGCCTTGTCCTGCTGTTCGTTGAGCAGCAGGTTCAGGCCTTTGAAATACGCGCGCGGGTGGTCGCGGTTTTCGCGCCGCACCTGGCGCAGGTCGAGCCGCGACGCCATCCAGCCGAGGCCGAAGGCCACCGGCAGCGCGAGCAAGAACCACTGCAGGTCAAAGTCCATCACGCGGTGGGTGGTCGAGGGTGGACGTGACGCTGTTGGCGGCACTGGCTGCCGGCGCCGCTGATGGTGCGGCGTCGGGCGCCAGCCGCAGTGCGTCGCGGCGCTGGCGCCACCAACTGGGCACCATCGCCAATACGCCAATGACGCAGCCGGCGGTGAACGCGGCGAGGACCACAAAAACCAGCGGGGCCTGCCATTCGACGCCAAAAAACCAGCGCACCTTGGCCTTGTGCAGGTTGTTCAGCGCGAAGGCAAAGAGGGAAAAAAAGATGAAGGCCCGAACGAGCCAGACGAAGAACCGCATTGCCGCCGATCCGATTTCAGTGATTCAGTGGACTGCGGGCGGCGAGTTCAACGTGGTGGCAACGCCTGGTCGGCCGGCACCTTGGCGTCAACCGCCTCGCGCAGGGCCTTGCCGGGTTTGAAGTGCGGCACCAGTTTTTCAGGGATCACGACCTGCGCGCCACTGCGCGGGTTGCGCCCGATACGGGGCGGGCGGCGGTTGATCGAGAAGCTGCCGAAGCCGCGGATTTCGATGCGGTGGCCACGCGCAAGTGCATCCGACATCGCGTCGAGCATGGTCTTCACGGCGAACTCGGTGTCGCGCTGCGTGAGCTGCGCAAAACGCTGGGCCAGACGGCCGACGAGGTCGGAGCGGGTCATCGATGGCATGCAGGCGCTGACCGGCCGCGCACATCGCAATGATGTGCGCGGCCCGCAGTCGCTGCTTAGTTGCTGCCGCCGGTGTTGTCGAGCTTGGCGCGCAACAGGGCGCCCAGGCTCGTCGTGCCGGCGTTTTCACGCTCGCTCGTCTGGGACAGGCGCTGCATCGCTTCTTGCTGCTCGGCCGAGTCCTTGGCCTTGACCGAGAGCTGGATCGAACGCGCCTTGCGGTCGACGTTGATGATCATGACCTCGATCGCTTCGCCTTCCTTGATCACGTTGCGGGCGTCCTCGACCCGGTCGCGGCTGATCTCGCTGGCACGCAGGTAGCCGGTGACGTCGTCGGTGAGCTGGACTTCGGCGCCGCGCGCGTCCACGGTGAGCACCTTGCCGTTGACCATCGCACCGCGGTCATTGAGCGTGGTGAAGGTCGTGAACGGGTCGGTGTCGAGTTGTTTGATGCCCAGCGAAATGCGCTCGCGCTCGACATCGATGGCGAGCACCAGGGCTTCGACTTCCTGGCCCTTCTTGAAGTTGCGCACTGCCGTTTCGCCCGGCTCGTGCCAGGACAGGTCGGACAGGTGCACGAGGCCGTCGATGCCTTGTGCCAGACCCACGAACACGCCGAAGTCGGTGATCGACTTGACCGGGCCGCTGACCTTGTCACCACGTTTGACGTTGGAAGAAAACTCTTCCCAGGGGTTGGCCTTGCACTGCTTCATGCCCAGGCTGATGCGGCGCTTGTCTTCGTCGATCTCCAGGACCATGACTTCGACTTCTTCGCCGAGGGCCACGATCTTGATCGGCGCGACATTTTTGTTGGTCCAGTCCATCTCGGACACGTGGACCAGGCCTTCGATGCCGGGTTCGATCTCGACAAACGCGCCGTAGTCGGCGATGTTGGTGACCTTGCCGAACAGGCGCGTGCTCTGCGGGTAGCGGCGCGACACACCATGCCAGGGGTCGTCACCCAACTGCTTGATGCCCAGCGAGACGCGGTTTTTCTCGGCGTCGAACTTGAGCACTTTGGCGGTCAGTTCCTGGCCGACGGTGACGACTTCGCTCGGGTGGCGGACACGGCGCCAGGCCATGTCGGTGATGTGCAGCAGGCCGTCGATACCGCCCAAGTCGACAAAAGCGCCGTACTCGGTGATGTTCTTCACCACGCCATGCACGATCGCGCCTTCGCTCAGCGTTTCGAGCAGCTTGGCGCGCTCTTCGCCCATCGAGGCTTCGACCACTGCGCGGCGCGACAACACGACGTTGTTGCGCTTGCGGTCGAGCTTGATGACCTTGAACTCCATCGTCTTGCCCTCGAAGGGCGTCATGTCCTTGACCGGGCGCGTGTCGAGCAGCGAGCCGGGCAAGAAGGCGCGGATACCGTTGACGAGCACCGTCAGGCCGCCCTTGACCTTGCCGCTGACCGTGCCAGTGACAAACTCGCCGCTGTCGAGTGCGTTTTCGAGCGACAGCCACGAGGCCAGGCGCTTGGCCTTGTCGCGCGACAGGATCGTGTCGCCATAGCCGTTTTCGACGGCGTCGATGGCCACCGAGACATAGTCGCCGACCTGGACTTCGAGCTCGCCCTTGTCGTTTTTGAATTCTTCGATCGGGACGTAGGACTCGCTCTTCAGGCCGGCGTTGACGACGACATGGTTGAAGTCGATGCGCACGACTTCGGCGGTGATGACCTCGCCGGCGCGCATCTCGCTGCGCTTGAGCGACTCTTCAAAGAGGGCGGCAAAAGACTCTTCGCCAACGGCGACTTGGGTGTCTGACATGGGGTTTCCTGGACCGGCTTGACTGCGTGCGGGTGACGAGTGGCCGGCGATGTGAGCAACGGGTGTTGCTTGGGGTTGGGGTTAAATATTCACCTCGCCCGGTGGCCTGGCGGCCGATGGGGAGCGGGGTGGGCTTTGGGGAAAAAGGCCGTGCTTGGTTGCTGACATTCAGAACGGCCTGCGCTCGGACCACCACTTCAAGACCTGCTCGACTGATTCGTCGATGCTCATCCCGGAGTTGTCGAGTTCGAGTGCATCTTCGGCCGGCTTCAGAGGCGAGGCGCTGCGGGATCGATCCCTCGCGTCGCGCGCTTCGAGGTCTGCACGAAGACTGTCGATATTAGCGGTAAATCCTTTTGAAATCAACTGCTTATAGCGACGCAGCGCACGCTGCTCGGCGCTGGCGGTGAGGTAGACCTTGAGCGGCGCGCCGGGGAAGACCACGGTGCCCATATCACGCCCGTCGGCGACGAGCCCGGGTGCGCGGCGAAACGCCAGTTGCAAACCGTGCAGCGCCTGGCGCACGAGGGGTAGCGACGACACTCGGGAGGCCATCGCGCCGGCGTCTTCACGGCGCAGCGCGTCGGTGACATCGACGCCGCGCAGGAAGATGTTTTCGCCTTCGAAGCGCAGGTCCAGCCGCGATGCCAGTTGAGCGACAGCGGCTTCATCATCGGCGCTGATATGGGTGTTGATGCCGGGGCCGGGGCCGGGGCCGTTGCCGAGGCTGCTGCCTGGGTTTATGTCGAAAGCGCCATCGAGCCGCAAGCCGGCCTGCAGCGCGGCCAGCCCGGTGGCGCGGTAGAGCACGCCGGAGTCGAGCAACTGGTAGCCCAGGCGCGCGGCGAGCTCGCTGGCCAGCGTGCCTTTGCCCGAAGCGGAGGGCCCGTCGATGGTGATCACCGGCACGTCGTCGGGCCGCGCGTCGACGAGCCCGAAGAGGGCCTCGAAATAGTCGGGAAACGTTTTCGCGACGCAGGCTGGGTCTTCGATGCGAACTGACACCGGCAGCTTCACCGGCAACATCTCTGGCCGCGACGCCGGTGCGGACGCTGGCGACACCGCCAGCGCATTGAACGCCGCCAGCGACAGGCACATCGCCATGCGGTGGTCGTCGTAGGTGTGGACGCGTGCGGCGCGCCATTGCAGCGGCGGCGTGACCTCGATGAAGTCGGCACCTTCAGCAACTACGGCGCCGAGCTTGCGCAATTCGATGGCCATCGCGGCGATGCGGTCGGTTTCCTTGACTCGCCAGCTCGCGATATTGTTCAGGCGGGTCGGGCCGTCGGCATACAGCGCCATCATCGCCAGGGTCATCGCGGCATCGGGGATGTGATTGCAGTCCAGCGTGATGGCGCGCAGCGGCCAGGCGCCGCGGTGCACTTCAAGCCAGTTCGGGCCGCTCTTGATCTGCGCCCCCATCAACGCCGCGGCTTCGATAAAACGGATATCACCCTGGATCGAATCGGCGCCGACACCGTCGATGCGCACCGGCGCACCCCCATGCGCGGCGATCGCGCCGAGGGCGATGAAATAGGACGCCGATGAAGCATCCCCTTCAATATGGATCTGCCCCGGCGAACGGTAGGCGCTGCCGGCGGGAATCGTGAACCGGGCAAAACCTTCGCGATGGATCTCGATGCCGAAGCGGGCAAGCAGGTTCAGCGTGATCTCGACATAAGGTTTGGAGATCAGTTCGCCGTCGACTTCGATCACGATCGGCGCGCCGCTTCCTGCGCTGCCAACACCGCCGCAAGCCAGCGGCAACGCGAGCAGCAACGCGGTCAGGAACTGGCTTGAGACATCACCGCGCACGCGGATCGGCTGCGCCAGCTGCAGCACGCCGCCGGTTTCGCCGCGCAGCCGCAGTGGTGGATAACCCGGCGCGCCCAGGTCGTCGATCGTGCAGCCCAGCGGCCGCAACGCGTTCACCAAGTCGCCGATCGGGCGCTCGTGCATACGCGGCACGCCGGACAGATCAAAGCGGCCGCCCTGGGTCGCGGCGAGCACCGCCAGCGCCGCGGCGAGTGGGCGCATCGCGGTGCCGGCATTGCCGAGAAACAGCGCTGCTTCGTGCACCTGCAGGCGCCCGCCGATGCCGGTGATGTGCCAGTCCTTTTGCCGGGCCTCGACGCCGCAGCCGAGCGTTTTTAAGGCCTCGAGCATGACGCGGGTGTCGTCGGACTCGAGCAGGTCGTGCACGACGGTCGTGCCCTGTGCCAGACCGGCGAGCAGGAGCACCCGGTTGGAGATGCTCTTCGACCCCGGCAGCTGCACGCGCCCCGAGGCGCCACGCAGTGGCGGCAAGTCGATGAAAGGAATCTTGTACATCGGGGTGATCGGCCGGTCAGCGGTGGCCGCGCGGATGACGCGGTCTGGCGTCCAGCGCGCGCTGCCACGGGCAGCCGCGCGGGACGGCACGCATCGTCATTTCTGCGCCGGCGGCGTCGCGCGCGGCGCGCCCATCTGCCACTGGCTGCGGCCCTCGGCGGCGCCGCGGATCAGGTCTTCGAGCGCTTCGGGGTTGCCGCCGCGCATCACAAATTCCATCGCGTCGAGCGTGTGCCGGAAGCGCGCCGACTGCTTGAGGATCTCTTCGCGGTTGGCCATCAGGATGTCGCGCCAGATCGTCGAGTCGCTGGCGGCAATGCGCGTGAAATCGCGAAACCCCGGCCCTGCCAGCGAAAGAAAATCACGCCCGGCCGGCTGGTTGACGACGGCACTGAAATAGGCAAACGCCAGCAGATGCGGCAAGTGGCTCACCGCAGCGAAGGCAGCGTCATGATTTTCGGCCGACATCTTGAGCACCTGCGCGCCGATCGCCGACCAGACGTCGGTGGCTTTTTGCACCAGCTCGGGTGCCGATTGCGCCAGCGGCGTGAGGATCACGGTGCGGCCGTTGTAGAGCGTCGCGTCGGCATGCTGGATGCCTGACATCTCTTTGCCGGCGATCGGGTGGGCGGGCACAAACGAGGCCACCCGCTCGTGCAGCGCGCGCCGGGCAGCGTCGACCACATCGCGTTTGGTGCTGCCGACATCCATGAACAGGATGCCCGGCTCGACGAGGTGGCGGATCGCCTTGAAAGTGGCCTCGGTGGCCGACACCGGCACTGCGAGCAGCACGATGTCAGAGCCAGAAACGGCAAGCAGTGCCGACTCGGCAGCGACATCGATGACGCCGAGTTTTTTGGCGCGCTGGGTCGTCGACGGCGACTTGCTGTAGCCGACCACTTTTTTGACCAGGCCGGCCTTCTTGAGCGCCAGCGCAAAGCTGCCGCCCATCAAACCACAACCGATGAGGCCGAGTTGCTGGAACATGGTCTAAGCCGGCATGGTCAGTGAACGTCCACGGGATAGCTGCCGAGCACCTTGAAGAAGGCGCAGACCCCACGCAGTTCGCGCAGCGCGGCGTCGACTTTCGGCTCGTCCGGGTGGCCTTCGAGGTCGATGTAGAAGTAGTACTCCCATTGCCCCGAGCGCGCCGGGCGCGATTCGAAGCGGGTCATCGAGACACCATGCGTTTTCAGCGGCACCAGCATGTCGTGCACCGCGCCGGGCCGGTTGGTGACCGAGACCACCAGGCTCGTGCAATCGTGCCCCGACGCCTTTGGCGCCGGGTGCCGTTGTGGATGCGTGACGACTGCAAAGCGGGTGCGGTTGTGGGCATCGTCCTGGATCGCCGGGGCAACGGTGTGCAGGCCAAATTCACTCGCCGCGCGGCTGCTGGCGATGGCCCCGAGGCTGTCGTCCAAAGCCGCCAGCCGGGCGCCTTCGGCATTGCTCGCCACCGGCCGCCGCTCGGCCTGCGGCAGGTGTGCCGAGAGCCAGGCATTGCACTGCGCCAGCGCCTGAGGATGCGCCAGCACCGCGCTGATGCCGGCCAGCGTATCGCTAAGGCGCAGCAGGTTGTGGCGCACAAACAGGCTCGTCTCGCCGACGATGAACAGCGGCGTGTGCAAGAACAGGTCGAGCGACCGCGTGACCACACCTTCGCTGGAATTTTCGACCGGCACGACACCGAAGTCGGCAGCGCCGGTGGCGGTGACCTGGAAGACCTCGTCGAAATTGGCGCAGGGCAGGCGCAGGATCGTCGAGCCAAAAAACCCCAGCGCCGCTTCTTCGCTGAAGGTGCCCGCCGGGCCGAGGTAGGCGACCCGCGTCGGGGTTTCCAGCGCGCGGCTGGCGGACATGATCTCGCGCCAGATCGGCGCGATGCTTTCGCTCTGCAGCGGGCCGGGATTGATCGCCTTCAGGCCATCGATGACCTGCGCTTTGCGTTCGGGCCGAAAGACCACCGAGCCTTCGCGTTTTTTGAGTGCGCCAACCTCGAGCGACAGACCTGAGCGGCGGTTGAGCAGCGCAAGCAGTTCGTGGTCGACGGCGTCGATGCGTTCGCGCAATGCCAGCAGCGCGGGCTTCGTGGGGGCGGCCTCGTTGCTCATCGGTCGGGCGTCAGGCGGTGCGGGTGAGGGCGCCGGTGAGGGTGACGTCGGGGTTGCTCGCCATCACTTGCGCGCCGGCCCACTGGCCTTGGGCGCTGCCGCTGCTGGCGGGGTCGCGACCCCAAGCCGGTTGGCGATCGAGCGCTCCAGCGCCTGCACTTTGGGTTCGATCGCGGCGCGGGTTTCGGCAATCAACTTTTCGCCGAGCGCGCGCTGCATGTCACCACTCATCGCCTGGAAGCGGCGGTTGACCGGCGACTCCAGGATGCCCACGAGTTGCTTCAACTCGTCTTCGCTGAACTTCTCTTCGAGCATCGTGCCGATCGTCGTCGGCGACAGTTTGATTGCGCGGTCGCGCACGATCGGCACCGCTTCATCGACGTACTTCTTCAGGTCGGCCTGGATCTCGCGGGCCGTGGCGTCGCGCTTTTCGCCGGCCGGCCGCTGGCCGAGCACGACACTGGCGCGCTGCATCAGGCGCCCAGCCGGTTCTTCGGCAAGCTGTTGGGCCATCGTCTCGATGCCCGGCTGCGCCGCGGCAAGGACTTTTTGTACGAGCTCCTTCTTGCTGCCATTCGTTTGCGCCCAGCCGGACGAGCAGGCGCAGAGCATCAGGGCTGCGACGGCCAACGCGAGGCGACTCATACCGGATCCTCGCCGCCGCCTTCGGGTGCGCCTTCGGGTGTGGCGTCGCCGGGCTGATCGCTTGCGGTGTCGCTGACCACCTCCGTCGGGGCATCGTTCTCGGCGATGCGCTGCAGGCCGCTGAGCTTGGTGCCGTCATCGAGCGCGATCAACGTCACGCCTTGTGTTGCACGGCCGAGTTCGCGGATCTCGCTGACCCGGGTGCGCACCAGCACGCCCTTGTCGGTGATCAACATGATCTCGTCGGCGGGGCGCACCAGCGTCGCCGCGACGACCTTGCCATTGCGCCCGGTTTGCTGGATCGCGATCATGCCCTTGGTGCCGCGGCCGTGGCGGGTGTACTCGACGATGCTGGTGCGTTTGCCGTAGCCGTTTTCGGTCGCGGTGAGCACGCTTTGCGATTCGTCTTCGGCGACCAGCATCGCGATCACGGTCTGCCCGATATCGAGGTTCATGCCCTTCACACCACGCGAAGCGCGGCCGTGCGGCGTGACATCGCCTTCGTCAAAGCGCACCGCCTTGCCGCCGTCGCTGAAGAGCATCACGTCGTGGTGGCCATCGGTGAGCGCGGCGCCGATGAGGTGGTCCCCTTCGTCGAGGTTGACGGCGATGATGCCGGCCTTGCGCGGGTTGCTGAACTCGTCCAACGGTGTCTTCTTGACCGTGCCGAGCGCCGTGGCCATGAAGATGAAGTGGTCCGCCGGGAAGCTGCGGAACTCACCGGTCAGCGCCAGCACCACGGTGATCTTCTCGCCCGGCTGCAGGGGGAACATGTTGACTATGGGCTTGCCGCGCGAGTTGCGCGAGCCCTGCGGCACCTCCCAGACCTTCAGCCAGTACACCCGGCCGCGATCGCTGAAGCACAGGATCCAGTCATGGGTGTTGGCGATGAAGAGCTGGTCGACCCAGTCGTC
>JANOKR010000303.1:0-5942 GCA_031419315.1 Betaproteobacteria bacterium | reverse complement strand
GCCAGATCGTGTTGCCCGCCGCATTGCGGCGCCGACTCGGCATGGGTGCAGGCGCCAGAATCGAAGTGCTCGAGGAATCAGACGGGCTGAAGCTGCGCGTCGTTCGGTCCGTCGCGACGGCCGACATGTCCGGGATGGCTGGCATGGTCAAGGCGCCGGCGCGCGGCGTCCCACGGCACCTGGCGGGCTTCGACCCGGCATCGCTGTTGACCCGTTCGCGGCGCGGCAAGCCATGAGGGCCTTGGATACGAACGTCTTGGCGCGATTCTTCGTCGATGACGCCGACGATGCACAGGCCGCCAAACAGCGGCCTGCCGCCGTCGCGGCGCTCTCCGAACGATCATTCGTCTCGGTGACCGTGTTGCTGGAACTGGAGTGGGTCCTGCGTGGGTTCTATGGACTGCCAACGAGGGACATTTCCCGCGTATTGCGAGCGCTGGCGAGCATCGAGCACGTCACGCTCGAAGATCGCGACGCCGTCCTGGTGGCGGTTGATGCGTTCGACAAGGGTCTGGATTTCGCTGATGCACTGCACCTGGCGCGCAGTTCGCGTGCTTCCGGATTCGCGACATTCGACCTGCGACTGGCGAAGCGGGCAAAGGGTCTCGCGCTGGCGCCGCCAGTAGAGTTGCTGGTCTGAAGTTTTGTCGCCGCAGCCGTGGGTCGGGGGTCGAAGTTGCTCGGCTGAAAGGCCGACCCCAGCAGCGCTCAGGAGTGGTTCGCCGCGAGCCGCGCCCTTACCCCTGGCCGAATTTCGGCTTGCGCTTTTCCTTGAACGCCTTCGTCGCTTCCCTGTGGTCGGCGAGCTGAAAGGTCACCTGCTCCAGCGCCATGCTGGCTTCGAGCAGCCGGTTGACGCGGTCCTTGACGATCTGGTTGACCGACAGCTTGGTCCAGCGGATCGCCCACACCGGGCCGTCGGCCAGCTCTTGTGCGATCTGGCGTGCCAGCGGCATCACTTCGGCCTTGGGAACGCAGTGGTTCACGAGACCAATGCGCTCGGCCTCACGGCCCTTGAGCAGCGTGCCGCGCATCAGAAATTCCTTGGCCTTGTTGACGCCCACCAGCAACGGCCAGATGACCGTACCGCCGTCACCGGCGACCAACCCGACCTTGTTGACGTGGCTGTCGCCGATGCGCGCGTCTTCGCTCATCACGGTGATGTCGCACAGCAGCGCGTGGGTGGCAGCGAGGCCGATGCAGTCGCCGTTGATGGCGCAGACGATGGGCTTGTCGAGGTCGAGTTGCCGCGTCACGATGCGGCGGCTGATCATCGGGTCGTGGACCTCGCCTTCTTCGAGCACGTCGCCACCCGGGCGGTCGCTCATCGCCTTGACGTCGCCGCCGACGCTGAACCAGTCGCTGGTGCCGGTCAGCAGCACGACATTGACGGCGGGGTCGTCGCCGATGTCGTCCCAGATGCGGCGCAGTTCGCGGATGAGGCGCTGGTTGATCGCGTTGCGCGCCTCGGGGCGGTGCAGCGTGACCGTGGCCACCTTGTTTTCGACTTCGACCTTCAGGTCGTGGTAATCAGCATAACGATCGGCATGACGGCCGGAGTTCAAGCTCATGATTTGTCTTTCGTGGTGCTTGTTTAGCAGCGTCTCGGTGTCTATTGGGCGCTGACGTTGTTGTCGCGAACGACCTGGCCCCAGCGCGCCGAGTCCTCGGCGATCAGTGCGCCGAGTTGCGCCGGGGTCATCGGCCGCACTTCCTGGCCGAGCGCCGCCATGCGGTCCTGGATATCCTTGGTGGCGATGATGGTGTTGATCTCCTTGTTCAGCCGCGCCACCACGTCCGGCGGCGTGCCGGCGGTCGTGATGAAGCCGAACCAGGTCTCGGCCGCATAACCCGGCAGCACACTGGCTACGGTCGGCACGCCGGGGTTCTGGGCGTTAGGCAGCGCCGAGGTCACGCCCAGCAGTTTGAGCCGCCCGCTCGTGATCGCGTCGCGCATCGCGCCCGACATGCTGGTGATGAGCAGCGGCACTTCGCCGGCCATCACCGCGGTCGTCGTCGGCGCCTGCCCACGGTAGGGCACGTTGATCATCTTCAGGCCTGCCGCCTTGGCGAAGAGTTCGCTCGCCAGATGCCCGAACGAACCCACGCCGGCGGACGCAAAAGGCAGCGGGCCGGGCTGCTTCTTCGCCCACTCGATCCAGCTCTTCAGGTCGGTCACCGGCAGGGTGCCGGGCACGATGACAAAGAGCGGTGCTGTGGTCACCATCGCCACCGGGGCGAAGTCCTTGACGCCGTCGAAGCCGGCGTCCTTCTGCACATGCGGCGTGACGGCGACGATGCCGCTGTTGATGAAGAGCAGCGAATGCCCATCGGGCTTGGCGCGCGCCACCTCGCGCGTGGCCAGCACACCCGAGGCACCGGCCTTGTTCTCGACGATGATGGTCTGGCCCAGCGCTTTCTGCATCGGCTCCTGCAGCGCGCGCGCCATCACGTCGGTGGTGCCGCCCGCGGGGTACGGGATCAGCATCTGGATCGGGCGCGTCGGGTAGGCCGTCTGCGCTGCCACGCAGGCGGGCCACGGCAACAGCATTGGCAACAGGGCCAGACCTCTCAGCCAGGGCTTGATCATCATTTCATTTCCTTGTTTTCTTCGAGCGCCGCCGGTCAGCGCAGCAACTCGCGCGCGATGACCATGCGTTGGATCTGGTTCGTGCCTTCGAAGATCTGCGCCAGCTTGGCGTCGCGCATCATGCGTTCGACCGGATAGTCTTTGGTGTAGCCGTAGCCGCCGAAGACCTGCACCGCGTCGGTGGTGACGCGCATCGCCATGTCGCTGCCAAAACACTTGGCCATGCTGGCCAGCGTATTCAGGCGCTTCCAGTCGCCGGCGCGTGCGCACTCGTAGACCAGCGTGCGCGCGGCCTCGATATTGATCGCCATGTCGGCGAGCATGAATTGCACGCCCTGGAACTCGGCGATGGCGCGCTTGAACTGCTGGCGTTCCTTGGCGTAGGCGATCGAGACTTCCATCGCGCCTTGCGCCAGACCGACACATTGCGCGCCGATGGTCGGCCGGTTCAGGTCGAGCGCGCGCAGGCTGGCCCGGAAGCCCTTGCCTTCTTCGCCGACGAGGTTCTCGATTGGCACGCGCACGTTGTCCAGGTAGATCGGCGTATTCGGGGCGCCGCGCCAGCCCATCTTGCGTTCATGGCGGCCGAAGGTGATGCCGGGCATTTTTTTTGGTTCGATGACAAACGCAGAAATCCCGTCGGCCCCGGTGTCACCGGCGGTGCGCGCCATCAACATGATGAACTCGGCCTCGACGCCGTAGCTGCACCACTGCTTGCGGCCGTTGATGACGTAGCTGTCGCCGTCGCGAACCGCACGCGTGGTCATGGCGCTGACGTCGCTGCCGGCCTGCGGCTCGCTGATCGCGATGGCCGTGACCACGCCGCCGGCTGCGATCTTCGGCAGGAAGCGCTGGCGCTGCTCTTCGCTGCCGAAGTGCAGCAGCGGCATGATGAACATCGTGTTGAGCCCCGCGATCGAGCCGCAGGCCGGCGAGTAGCGGCTGATCTCTTCTCGCGCGATGCACATCATCGTGAGGTTGCCTTCGGGACCGCCGTATTTCTCGGGGATCCAGAGCTGCATCAGCCCCATCTCGCCGAACAGCTTGACGATCTCGGTCGGGAAGCGGTCGGTCTCGTCGATCTCGGCGGCGATGGGTGCCACGTCCTTCTCCGCCATGCGGCGAACGCTGTCGCGGAACGCGGACTGTTCTTCGGTGAATGCCATCGCCGCAGGTTACGGGCTGCACCCGGCTCGACCAAGCCCGGCGCGGGGCACAGCATCTGTGCGCCATGCGCCATGCTCTTCGCGCGCTGGGCGCGCAGCATTGCGGCATGGACGATTTGCCGACGAAGAACGACCGCGCCCTGGCCGGCATCAAGGTGCTCGACTTCTCGATCATGATGGCCGGGCCTTATTGCGCACGCCTGATGGCCGACCTGGGCGCCGACGTCGTCAAGGTCGAGCCGCTTGAAGGCGACGACATGCGGCTGCGCCAGCCGCTGCGCGAGGCCCCCGACGGCCAGCGCCACAGCGCCTACTTCGGCCAGCTCAATGCCGGCAAGCGCAGCCTGGCACTCGACCTGAAAGATCCGGCCTCGCTGGCACTGGTGCAAAGCCTGGCGCTGCAGGCCGACGTGGTGCTGGAAAATTTCCGCCCCGGCGTGATGAACCGGCTGGGGCTTGGTGCGGCCGCGCTGCGCGCTGCAAACCCCAAGCTCGTGTACTGCGCAATCTCTGGCTACGGTCAGGTCGGCCCCGCGGCCGGCCGTGCCGCCTACGCGATGATCGTGCAGGCCGCGAGCGGCTACGAGCGCACGCTGATGCGCTACGCCGGCGACCGCGAGCGCCCGGCCGCCACCGCCACCTTCGTCGCCGATGTGCTCGGCGGCATCTACGCCTTCGCTGCCATCCAGGCGGCCTTGGTGCAGCGAGCGCGCACCGGCGTCGGCCAGGTGGTCGACATCGCGCTGATGGACTCGATGCTCAACCTGCTGATCTACGAGCTGCAGGAAGCGCAGTTCCCGGTGACCAGCGCGCGGCCGACCTACGGGCCGGTGGCGGCCGCCGACGGCGACGTGCTCATCGTGCCCATCACCGAACGCAACTTCGCCGCGCTGGCCGAGGTGACCGCCCTGCCCGAGCTGCGCAGCGATGCGCGCTTTGCCAGCGTGCCCAGCCGCGGCGCGCACTGGACCGAGATGATGCAGATCGTGCAACGCTGGACTCAGCCGCGCAGCGTAGCCGAGGTGCTGGCCATGCTCGAAGGCGCCGGCGTGCCCTGCGCCCGTTACGCCGAGCCGGCCGACAACCTGGCCGACGCGCAGGCGCATTCGCGGGGCCTCTTCGCGCCGGTGCACGACGCCGCCGGCGCCTTCACCGGTGTCAATGCGCCGTGGTCGATGTCGGCCGGCGCCAGCATCATCGGCCCGCGCGTTGCGCAGCTTGGCGAACACAACGCCGAGGTGCTGCGCGACTGGCTCGGCACGCACTCTCAAGTTCACGGCTGATTGGTTGAGAGTCAGGAGACGACGAGATGCAAAGCGCCGACAGCAGCGACCTCACCCGCGTCGGCCCCGGCACCGTGATGGGCAACTTCATGCGCCAGTACTGGCTGCCGGCCGTGATGTCGGGCGAACTCGTCGCCGACGGCGACCCGCTGCGGCTGCTGATCCTGGGCGAGCGCCTGGTCGCCTTCCGCGACAGCGCCGGCCGCGTCGGCATCATGGACCATCGCTGCCCGCACCGCTGCGCGTCGCTGTTCCTCGGCCGCAACGAAGACGGTGGCATCCGCTGCGTTTATCACGGCTGGAAGTTCGACGTGACCGGCCGTTGCATCGACATGCCTAACGTACCACCTGAAGAGGACTTCAAGCCCAAGGTGCGCGCGAAGAGCTACCGCACGGCCGAGCGCAACGGCCTGGTCTGGGTCTATATGGGCGAGCGCAGCGAGGCCCCTTCGCTGCCGCAGATCGAGGCCAACCTGATTCCGCAAGACCAGGGCAGCGAGATCTGGTGCCTGCAGCGCGACTGCAATTGGCTGCAGGCGCTGGAAGGCGATATCGATACCTCGCATGTCGGCTTCCTGCACCTGGGCTCGTTCGGCAGCGCCGAGTTGGCCGAAGGCCACCCGATGCGGCCGGCGCTGGTGAACCGAACGCCGAAGTACGAGGTCAGCAGCACCGACTGGGGCACGATGGTCGGCGGCTGGCGCCCGCACGCCGACGGCCGCACGTCGTGGCGCGTGGCGCACTGCATGTTTCCGTGCTGGACCCAGACGCCGAATATCCACTTCGCCACCCGCGCCATCGCACGCGCCTGGGTGCCGATGGACGACGAGCATTCGATGTTGTTCGACCTGTCTGGCGGCGTTGACGACGGCAACCCGGCCTACACGTCGACGCGAGCGGACG
>JANOKR010000302.1:0-6259 GCA_031419315.1 Betaproteobacteria bacterium | reverse complement strand
TTGGAGAGGTCGAAATGGCCGACCCACAACACGTCGATGCCGTCGACGGCGGCAATCTCTTCGACTTGCTCGAGGCCGCGTTCGGTCTCGATCTGGGCGATCACGATCGTGCGCTCGTTGTAGCGGCGGATCTTCTCGCCGACATCGCCACCCAGGTAGTCGCACTGCGCGAAGCCGAAGGCCGCGCCGCGGCGGCCGATCGGCGGATAGCGGCAGGCCTGAACGATCGACTTTGCCTGCGCTGGCGATTCGATCATCGGGATCATCACACCGCGCGCGCCCAGATCGAGCGCCCGGGCGAGCCAGGTGTATTCGGCGCGCGGCACGCGCACCATCGGCTCGATGGCCAAACCTCGGCAACTCGAGAACAGCCACTTCAGGGTCTCGAACCCGAGGCCCGTATGCTCCATGTCGTAAAGCACGAAGCGGCAGCCAGCATTGGCAAGAATGGCCGACATGCCCGGCGAAAAGAACTCGAAGATCATGGCGCCGGCCACCGTTTTGCCGGCCAGGACGTCCTGCTTGATCGCGTTCGGTTTCATCGAGATCTCCCAGACAGCTTGTAGCGCGCCGCAGGCTCGCGGCATCGGGCAAGCATCTCACCGAATCACGCCAAACCAGTGAAGAGTGTCGGGCAGGCCAGGCTCCGGGCCAACAATGCTCGCCTGCGAGCGGCCATCCTTAGAATTGTCCCCTCGTGAAGACCAACCCGGGATCAACCACGTGGCCCTCTACGCCCTCGACAACATCACGCCGCGGATCGACCCATCGGCCTGGATCGCCGACAACGCCAGCGTGATCGGCGACGTGTCGATGGCCGCTGGCGCGAGTGTCTGGTACGGCGCCGTGGTGCGCGGCGACAACGCGCTGATCAGCATCGGCGCTGGCAGCAATGTGCAGGAAAACAGCGTGCTGCACACCGACCGGGGTTTCCCGCTCACCCTGGGCGCCAACGTGACCGTCGGCCACCAGGTGATGCTGCATGGCTGCACGATTGGCGACGGCTCGTTGATCGGCATCCAGGCGGTGGTTTTGAATGGCGCGAAGATCGGCCGCAATTGCCTCGTCGGCGCCGGCGCGCTGGTCACCGAAGGCAAGGATTTTCCCGACGGTTCGTTGATCATCGGCAGCCCGGCCAAGGTCGCGCGCGCGCTGACGCCAGAGCAGATCGAACGCTTGCGGATGAGTGCCTTGCACTATGTCGACAACGCCGAGCGGCATCGGCGCGGCTTGAAAAAAATCGGCTGAGCCCGAGCGGCTGCAACCGTTTGACTGAAGCCTCACGTGGACGAACTGCACAAATTTCTCTTCGATGGCCTGCCGGTGCGCGGCATGCTGGTGCGCCTGGATTCGAGCTGGCGCGAGGTGCTGCGCCGGCGTGAACCTGCACATGGCGGTGCCGGGCCGTTTGCGGCGCCCCTTCGCGAGCTGCTCGGCGAGATGGCCGCCGCGGCGGTGCTGATGCAGTCGAATATCAAATTCAATGGCGCGCTGCTGCTGCAATTGCATGGTGATGCGGGCGGGCCAGTCAAGCTGGCGGTGGCCGAGGCCCGCGCCGACCTGAGCTTTCGTGTCACCGCCACCGTCAAGGGTGAGGTCGGGCTTGATGCCGGGCTGGTGTCGATGCTCAACCCGCGTGGCAAGGGCCGCTGCGCGATCACGCTCGACCCAAAGGACAAGTTGCCCGGCCAACAACCGTATCAAGGCGTGGTGCCGCTGCATGGCGACCGCCGCGAGCCGCTGCACCAGATGAGCCAGGAGCTCGAACATTACATGCAGCAAAGCGAGCACCTCGACACGCGCCTGATGCTCGCCGCCAGCGACGAGGTCGCCGCCGGGATGTTGATCCAGCGCCTGCCGGTCGAGGGTGTCGGCAACCTCGAAGGCCGGGCTCGGGAAGACGATATCGGCTTGAGCGAAGGGTTCAACCGCATCGCCCACCTGGCCGCGACGCTCAAGCGCGACGAGCTGCTGGGCCTGGATGCCGAGACCCTGTTGCGGCGCTTGTTCTGGCAGGAATCGGCGCTGCGCTTCGAGCCGCAGACACCACGCTTCGAGTGCACCTGCTCGCGTGAGCGCGTCGCGCGCATGTTGCAAGGGCTGGGCCGCGAAGAGATCGATTCGATTGTTGTCGAGCGTGGTGATGTCGAGATCGGCTGCGAGTTCTGTGGCCGCCAGTACCGGTTTGACGCGGTCGATGTTGGCGAGCTGTTCACGCCGCCAATCGATCAGGCGCCGGGCTCGTCTGCGGTCAACTGATCGGCGCTGCCCGCAACTTTGCGTGCTGGATCAGCTGGCCGGCGCCGGCAAGACTTGCAGGCTGCGCACCGCCGAGCCAAAAATCACCAATGCCTGCACGATAAAACCGAGCAGTGCGAGCACCAGGCAGGCTTGCGCGCCCATCGACGCACCGACCAGTGCACCGAGCGCCGCGCCGAGTGGCCGCGCGCCGGTATTCACGGCCAGGAAAATGGCGGTCACGCGGCCGAGCATCGCGCTTGGCGTGACGGTCTGGCGCAGCGTCGTCGAGCTGATGGTCCAGATGATCGGGCCGACGCCGAAGAGAAAAAACGACACCGCAGCGAGGGCGCCGCCGGGCCACAGCAGCGTGGCGACCATCACCGCCGCTGCGGCGACCGAGACGATTGGGCCGAGCAGTACCGCATGGCCAAAACTCAGGCGTGCCAAGACCCGCGGCGCGGCCAGCGCGCCGACGACCATGCCGGCGCCGTAACAGGCCAGGGTCAGGCCGACAGCGCTGGCGTCCAGGCCGAGGCTGTGCATCGCATACGGCACATAGGCTGCCTGGAGCACGAACCAGGCGATATTCCAGGCCACCGCGGTGAGCAGGATCGGGCGCAGCAGATCGTGCTGCCAGACGAGCCGGGCGCCGTCCTTGATCTCCAGCCCCGGGTGGCGCGGCGGCACCGCTGCGCGCGCCGGGTCGGGCAGGCGCCAGAGCAGGCTAACGGCCGACATGGACAGCACCGCGGCGAGCACAAATGCCGACGATGCACCGGCCCAGGCGACCAGCGCGCCGGCCAATGCCGGTCCGGCGGCAAAGGCCACGCTGCGTGCAAGTTCGAGCCGGCCGTTGGCTGCGGCGAGCGCTTCGCGCGGCACCAGCGCCGGCACCAATGCGGGGGCGGCAACGCTGAATGCGACGGTACCGGCAGCGCCAACAAACCCGAGCACCGCCAGCAGGCCAACCGAAAGCTGGCCGGTGGTCACGACCAGCAGCAGCGCGAGCAACGCGAAGGTGCGCAGCATCTCGGCCAGCACCATCAGGCGCCGGCGTGATGTGCGGTCGGCGAGCAGCCCGAGCGGGATCGAGAGCAGCAAAAACGGCAGGCTTTGCGCAGTTGCGAGGAGGCCGATTTCACCCGGCCCGGCGTTGAGCAGCAGCACCGCGATCATCGGCACCGCGGCCAGGCCGACCTGCTCGGCCGACTGCGCGGCGAGATTGGCCCAGGCGAGGTGATGAAAGGGGCGCGGCAGGGGTGTTGTCACGGTCCGCATGATGGCGTGGAGGGTGGTGCCGATAGTGGCCCCGATAGTGGTCCCGATAGCGGCGCCGGCATCGCCGTTTTCGGACCTGCGTTTTTTATCATCGGGGCGATGCCGTCAGAGCCCGGGCGCACGCCCGTGGCGCAGCGCGTGTTCACATTCCGGCTGGTCGCACTTTTCGCAAATCCACGGGCTTGCAGGCAGCTCGGCGTTGCGTTGTGCGAGGCGGGTGAAGAGCCCCTGGCGCGGCGTGCTGCGCGAGCGCAGCAGCGGCGCCACGGCGTCGAGAGCGGCTTCGACACGCGCCGGCCCGATGCCGCAGACCAGCGCCCAGGGCAGCCGGTGCGCGATGAGCAATTGGCGCAGCGCGTTGTCGACGGGGCCGCGCACTTGGGGGCCGTCACGCTGGCGGCCATCGGGCTGCCACGGGATATCGATGGCGGTGAGCAGCGACAGCGCAACCTGCTCCCGGTGCGCGGCCACGGCGATCGTGTCGAGGCTGCGGTCGTTGAACAACAAGCCGCTGTAGACCGTGGTCATCAGCGCCGTGGTGTCGGCGATCACCACCGCGTGCCGCTGCATCGCCGCGCTGATGTCGGCATGTTGGCGCTCGGCGATGGCACTCTGCTCGTCGGCGCGCGGGGTGCGCCCTGCGGCATCACACCAGCTGCGCAGCACTTCGGGCACCCAGGTCGTGGCCAGCCCGGTGGCCTGCGCGACGCGCTCAGCCAGCGCCTGCGCCAAGGTGGTCTTGCCGGTGCTCTCGGCGCCGAGCACGGCGATGACCAGGGCGCTCGACTTCATGTCAGCAACGATGTCAGCCGCAGTTTCAGACATGCACGCGGCGCTGCCAGGCGCGCCAGCCGGCGATCGAAAGCAGTGCGAAGATGCCGTACAGAACAACCGTTAGCCACAGCCCCTTGTGCGCAAAAAGAGCCATGCTGAACAGGTTGATGAACAACCACAGCGGCCAGTTGTCGATCAGCTTGCGCGCCAGCAAGATCTGCGCGGTGACGCTGGCCACGGTCGGCAGGGCGTCGAGATAGGGCACATCGCTGTCGGTCAGGCGATCAAGCAGCAGGCCCAGCATCGGCCAGGCCAGCAGCGTCGAAGCCAGCGCCACGCCGCGCCAGCGTGCACTCAGCCGGCGCACAGCCAGGGCGCGGCCATCGCTGCCGGTGCCACGCAGCCATTGCCACCAGCCCCAGGCCGAGATAGCGATGAAAAACAGCTGCAATGCGGCCTCGCCATAGAGCTTGCTGTCGGCAAAGAGCAGGGCGTAGAGCAACGAGCTGACTATCGCCAACGGCCAGCCGGCCGGGTTGACACGCAGGTTGCACAGGACCATGCCGATGCCGAGTGCGGCGGCCACGATTTCGAGCCACGTCACCGGGCTGCCCAAAATGGTGAAAGCGGCCGACAGCAGCGGCGCCGCAGCCGCGAGTAGGCTGTCCATCAGTGGCAAATCGGCGGCGTGTCAGTGACACATCCGTGGCACATCAATGGCACATCAATGGAACATCACCACGAGCGCGCTGCCGGGTTCATTTGCGCCGCGTCACCTGCACCAGGATCTCGTCCTGGCGCAGCATGCCGAGCTCATTGCGTGCCTTGTCCTCGACCATCTCGAGGCCTTCTTTCAGGTCGCTGACTTCGGCAGAGACGGTGGCATTGCGCTGACGCGATTTGACGTTGTCTCGATCCTGCTCGGCCAACTGCTGCTCCAGGCTCCAGACGTAGGGCAGGCTGCCCTTGCCGAGCCAGAGCTTGGCCTGCACGACGACGATCAGCACCATCAGGGCAAACGTGACCCAGCGCATGCCCTGGCTCCTGGTTCAGCGGATGCTGTAAAACGCCGCGCGGCCGGCGTACTGCGCGACATCTCCCAGGTCTTCTTCGATGCGCAGCAACTGGTTGTATTTGGCGACGCGGTCGCTGCGGCTCAACGAGCCGGTCTTGATCTGGCCGGCATAGCTGCCGACGGCAATATCGGCAATCGTCGAATCTTCGGTCTCGCCCGAGCGGTGGCTGATGACCGCGGTGTAACCCGCGCGTTTGGCCATTTCGATCGCGGCAAAGGTTTCGGTGATCGTGCCGATCTGGTTGATCTTGATGAGGATGGAATTGGCCACGTTCTCAGTGATGCCGCGCTGCAAGATCTTGGTGTTGGTGACAAACAGGTCGTCACCCACCAACTGCACCTTTTTGCCCAGGCGTTCGTTGAGGTGTTTCCAGCCGTCCCAGTCGCCTTCGTGCATGCCGTCTTCGATGCTGATGATCGGGTACTTGTCGACCCAGGTCGCAAGGATGTCGGTCCATTCGGCCGACGTCAACTGCAGGCCTTCACCTTCGAGGTGGTATCTGCCGTCTTTGTAGAACTCGCTGGCAGCGCAGTCCAGGCCAATGGCGATTTGGTCGCCAGCGTGATAGCCGGCTTTGTCGATGGCTTCCAGAATCATCTGGATGGCGGCCTCGTGGTTGGCCACGTTGGGTGCAAAACCGCCCTCATCACCGACAGCAATGCTCATGCCCTTGTCTTGAATGATTTTCTTCAGGGCATGAAAGACTTCAGCCCCGTAACGCACGGCTTCACGAAAGCTGGGCGCACCGACGGGGATGATCATCAGCTCTTGCAGGTCCAGATTGTTGTTGGCATGCGCTCCGCCGTTGATGACGTTCATCATCGGCACCGGCATTTGCATACCGCCGCTGCCGCCAAAGTAACGGTACAGCGGCAAGCCAGCTTCTTCAG
>JANOKR010000301.1:0-20364 GCA_031419315.1 Betaproteobacteria bacterium | reverse complement strand
TAGAAGGCTGGTGCTCTATCCAGTTGAGCTACGGGCAGATCGTGGCCATTCCGACGGCACCCGCTGGCGCCATCGCCGCAGCGACTGGCAGCGCCGGCCCCTGTCGGGCCGATCGGGTCATGGTCGGGGTGAAAGGATTCGAACCTTCGACCCATTGCTCCCAAAGCAATTGCGCTACCAGGCTGCGCTACACCCCGACGAGGCGCCGATTGTAGCCAGCGGGCACCGGGGCGCGATCCGGTCGCGGCCAACGCCACTGTTATTGCACGATCGCGTGAACGTCTGTTGGTGCAACGGTGCTGCCGGAAGCTGACAATGGCGGCCTGCCGCGTTTTTAAGAAGAGGGCCCCCGATGACCGAAGCCAACAACAAGCTCGAAGCCAGACCCGAAGCGCGGCCCGACGCCCGCCCCGGTGCCGCATCCGCCCTTCGCCGCCAGGGCAGCGACCGCTACGCGATGTTGCGCGCCACAGCTGCCCGCAGCCACCAGTTGCGGGCGCTGACCCGCGCTGCCGACCGCTTTTTGGCGCAGGGCAGCAGCGACGACAGCACCACCGGCGCCTGGCTCATCAGCTGCGCCGAAACCCACACCGTCGAGCTGCTGGCCGACATCGGCGAGATCGCGCAACACCTCAAGGACGGCACGCTCGAGCCGGCCCTCGTCAAGCCGGTGCAGCGCCTGCGGGTGTTGGCGCACCAGTTGCACGCCTGCATGCGCGGCGCCGACCACTACCTCGAACAAGAAGGCGGCGACAGCCAGGAAACCGGCAGCTGGTTGATCGCCACCGCGCTTGGCCTGGCCGACACCCTGGCCACCGAACTCGACGACCTCGCGAGCAGCCTGCGGCGTTCGTCCAACGACCCGGTCATCGACGCCGACCACGCCGCGATCACGCGCCGCGCAGCGGCGGCGACGCGCATCACCTGAACTTACTGTGTCACAAAGAGAGTTGTGGTGATTCATGGCCACAGCAAGGACAGCATCCCAGCTGTCGGCGCCGATTCAAATCTGAGCCACCGTGCCGATCCAACATTGAGCCAGGGGTGGAAGCCGACTTTGAGAAGGTCGGCTGTGGATACGTGTAGGGTGTGGCGGCCAATGCCCAGGCTTTGCGCGACTTCGAGCGCGACCTCGATCAGACTGGAGTTACCTCCATCCCACGGACACGACAGATTGACGCCGCGCTTGCGCAGTGATGACGCGTTGATGACGCGTTGATGGTGTACGCACCGATAGGCGAGCACAGCCGCCGCGCGCAGAATCAGTCGACGCCCTTGCTTCAATTCACATCCGCGGCTGACCACGCGGCAGCACCCCAGGAGCCCTTGATGACCGCACCAATCGTTGCCGCCGGCCTGAAGCGCCGCACCCTCGTGCAAGCCATCGCCGCCGGTTCGGCCACGCTCGGCCTGCCCGCGCTCGCAACGGCGCAAGCAGGCCCAGTGCGGGTGGGCTACACGATGGCGCGCACGGGGCCGTGGACGACCGGCGCGCAGGTCAGCCAGGAGCCCAACTACCTGATGTGGGCCGAGCAGCAAAACGCCGCCGGCGGCATCAACGTCAAAGGCGTCAAACGCCAGATCGAGTTGATCAGCTCGGACGATCGCAGCGATATCGAGACCTGCGTTCGCACCTACGAAAAACTGATGGGCAGCGACAAGGTCGACCTCGTGCTGCCGCCCTGGGGCAGCAATGCCAACTTCGCGGTCGCGCCGCTGGCGAATCGATTTGGCTATCCGTTCCTGGCGCCGACCGCATTGAGCCGGCGCCTGATCGAGATGAAGCTGCCCTACTTTTTCTTGCTCCTGCAGCAGCCCAAATCGATGATGGATGCGCTCGTCGACATGCTCAAGGCGAACGGCGCCAGGAGCCTGGCGGTGATCTATGTCGACGACCTCTTCGGCCTGGAGAACTACGCCGCGCTCAAGGTCGCTGTCCAAGGCAGCGGCATCAGCATCGTCGAAGACCGCAGCTACCCGCTCGGCGTCAAAGACCTGTCTCCAGTGCTGCGCTCGATGAAGGACAAGGCGCCTGACGCTTTTGTCGGGCTGACCTACCCGCCGGACACGATCCTGGCCAGCCGGCAGAGCAAGGAGATCGGCTTCAACCCGAAGTTTTTCTACGCCTCGGTCGGCACCGCTTTCCAGCTCTACCGCAACGTCATGCAGGCCGGCGCCGAAGGTGTGCTCGGCATGGGCTCGTGGAACGCCAAGACCAGCCCCGGCGCGAGGGCCTATTTCGACGCGCACGTGAAGAAGTTCGGCGCCGCCAAGGAACCCGACCGCTGGGCCAGTGGCGCCACCTGGGCCGGGCTCGAAATCCTCACCGCGGCGGTCGGCAAAGTGGGGCTGGACCGCAAAGCGATCCGCGACTTTGTCGCCGGTGGCGAGCACAACACGATCCTGGGCAAGATCAAATTTGCCGGCAGTGAAAACGTCGGCACGCCGGGCGCCGTCTCGCAGTGGCAAAAAGGCGAGTTCGAAGTTGTCTGGCCGAAGTCCGCCGCGACCGCGCCGCTGCTGCCGGTCAAGCCGAACTGGGTGTGATGATCAGGTTCGTGGGCAGCGCATCGTGACGCCGGGGTTCGTGAGCCCGCATTCGTGAGCATCGCTACGTGAGCTTCGCTTCGTGAGTTCTGGTCCGTGAGCTTCGGCTCCTGGGCCGAACTGGTCGCCTCCGGCCTGATCACCGGCGGCGTCTATGCGCTTGTTGCGCTCGGCTTGAATCTTCAATACGGCCTGATGCGCATCCTGAATATCGCGCATGGCGAATTCCTGATGCTCGGCGCCTTCATCACCTGGGCCGCGTACACCACGCTGGGCATTTCGCCGCTGCTGATGTTGCCGCTGTCATTCGGCCTGCTGTTTGCACTCGGCATCGTCATTCACTGGATGTTTTTCAGGCGCCTGACACGCACATCGGCCAACCTCGATATCTTCGAAGCGCGTGGCCTGATGGTCAGCTTCGGCCTGATGTTCCTGGTGCAGAACTTCGCCTCGCTGGTCTGGGGCGGTGACCTGCGGGGCTACGACTTCATGGCCGACCCGGTGCTGATCCCGGGGCCGGGCGGTGGCGCGCAGTTTGCCGCCAACAAGCTGCTGCTGCTCGGCCTGGCTCTGGCCATCAGCGCGGCATTGATCGTCGCGCTGCGCCTCACGCTGTACGGCAAGGGCGTGCGCGCGTTGATGCAGTCGCCAGTCGGCGCGCAGCTCGTCGGCATCGACACCCAGCGCTTGCATCCGCTGATGTTCGGGGTGGGCCTCGGGCTGTCGGGCGTGGCCGGCTGCCTGCTGTCGATGACCTACACGATCACGCCGTCGATGGGCGAGCCGTATACCGTCACGGCGCTGATCGTGATCACGCTCGGCGGCTTCGGCAGCATGGGCGGCGCGCTCGCCGGCGGCCTGCTGCTGGGCGTCTTCGAAGCCATCGGCATGCATTTCACCAGCCCGTCGCTGAAGTCGCTGCTGTCGTACGCGGTGTTCATCACGGTGCTGCTGCTGCGCCCGAAAGGGCTGTTCAGCCGATCGCGGCGCAAGGATGCCAATGAGTAGCGCCGGTTGCGCTCGGGCTCGTCGACACTTGCGTGATGCACGGACTGTGCGGACGGTGCGGATGGCGCGCGTGGCGCGGGCCAAGCACAACGCCGCAGTCGGCTCCGCTCCCGCGCTGGCACCCGCACCCGCACCCGCTCCGGATCCGGATCTGGATCCAGCAACCGCCTAGACCCATGACCGACCGCCAACTCCAGATCCGCGACTGGCTCGTGCTCACGGCGCTGGCCGGCTGGGCGCTGGCCTTGCCGGCGTATGGCAGCGAGTTCATGGTCTCGATGGCCTTGACCTGCCTGATGTATATCGCGCTGTCGTCGAGCTGGGGTCTTTTCTGCGGCACGACGCGTTATCTGTCGCTGGCCACTGCGGCGTTTTTTGGCATTGGCGCGTACACCGGCGCGATCGCGCTGGAGCAGATGCCCTGGGCGCAGGCGGTGGCGCTTGGGGCGGCCGCCGCCGGTGTCGTCGCGGTATTGATCGGCGCGGCGGTATTGCACCTTCGCGGCACCTACTTCGCGGTGCTGACCTTCGGCATGACCGAGCTCATCCGGCATGCCGTGACCTATTGGGAAAAGCAAGTCACCGGCACCGTCGGCCGCGTGCTCTTGGTGGTGCCCGACCGCGACACGATCTATCTCACGATGCTGGCCATCGCGGTGTTGGCGGTGGCGACTTCGATCATCGTGCGGCGCACCCGCTTCGGCCTCGCGCTGGCCGGCATCGGCGCCGACGAACAACGCGCGCAGACCTTGGGCGTGAATACACGCCTCGTCAAGATCGCCGGCTTTGCGCTGACCGCGGCGTTTGCCGGCGCCACCGGCGCGGCGATGTGCGTGCGCTGGACCTATATCGACCCGAGCACCGTCTTCAACCCTTTCATCGGTTTCCAGACCGTGCTCATCGCGCTGATCGGCGGCGCGGCCACGCTCTGGGGCCCGCTGCTGGCGGCGATATTCTTCAGCCTGCTGGCCGAGACGCTGCGCTTGAAGTTGCCGCAGCTCTACATGATGTCGCTCGGCCTGCTGCTGATCCTGTCGGTGCTCTTTCTGCCGGGTGGGCTGGCTTCGCTGCGCCAGGAAACCTGGCGTGGCTGGGGCCGCGATCTGCGTGCCTGGGCGCGTGACCTGCCGCGGCGTCTGGGCGGCGAAGACGACAACCAGGACGAGCGCGATCGTTGGGAAAAAGAACGCCGCTCCGGGGTGCGGTTGTGACGACAGTGCTGACGCCAGCGCTGCTCGAAGCCCGCGCCATCAGCGTGCGCTTTGGTGGGCTGGTCGCGGTCGACGCGGTCGACGTTCGGTTCGATGCCGGCGAGCTGGTCGGCATCATCGGCCCCAATGGCGCCGGCAAGACGACGCTGTTCAATGTGCTCTCCGGCGTGATGGCGCCCAGCGCCGGACGGCTCATCGTGCAGGGGCAGGACGTGACCGGTGCCGCCGCGCACCGCTACGCGCATCACGGCATCGCGCGCACCTTCCAGACACCGCGCGTCTTTGGTGAACTGCCGGTGCTGGCGAATATCGAATTTGGGCTGCGTTTTGCTGGTGCCCGGCGGCGCGCGCGTGAAGACAGCGGCCTGCGCCGCTGGCTGCGTCAACGTGGGCAGGAGCACCTGCTGTGGAAGCGGCGCGCCACCGCAGGCGCCTGGGCCCTGCGCGACGCAGCGAATATCCTGAATCTGGTCGACCTCGCGGCGCAGACCGCACTGCCCGCTGCCGCACTGACCCCCGCGCAGCAGCGCCGGCTTGAGATCGGCATGGCGCTGGCGACGCAGCCGCGGCTGTTGTTGCTCGACGAAGTCGCCGCCGGCCTGACGACCACCGAAGTCGAGACGATGGCCACGCTGGTGCGCCGCATCCGCGACGAACTCGACATCACGGTGGTCTGGATCGAACATGCGGTGACGACGCTGCTGCGCCATGTCGAGCGGGTCATCGTGCTGCACCAGGGCCGCAAAATAGCCGACGCGGCGCCGGTCGAGGTGGTGCAAAACCGCGAGGTCATCGACGCCTATCTGGGTGACGAGATGGTCGAGGTGGCGGCGTGACGACCCGCGCGATACCAAAGCGCGCGGCGCATCTGAGGGTCCGCGGCCTGAGCGCGGGCTACGGCGGTTTTTTGGTGCTGCGCGAGCTGTCGCTCGAAGCCCAACCCGGCCTGACGGTGATCCTCGGGCCCAACGGCGCGGGCAAGTCGACGCTGCTCAAGGCGCTGGCCGGCCTGATCCCACGCAGCGGCGATCTGCTGCTCGACGGCGAATGGCTGCCGGCGTCCAAGGCCAAGCAGATCGTCGAATCTGGCATCGCACTGGTGCCCGAGGGGCGGCAGTTGTTTGCGCAGATGACGGTCGCCGAGAACCTCGAACTCGGCGCCTGGCTGATTCCCGCGGCCGAACGGCCGGGGCGTTTGCAGCGCGTGCTGGCCGACTTCCCGCAACTCGCTCCGCGTTTGCAACAGCACGCCGGCACGATGAGCGGCGGCGAGCAGCAGATGGTCGCGGTGGCACGCGCGATGATGGGCACGCCGCGCCTGCTGATGCTCGACGAACCTTCGCTGGGCCTGGCGCCGCGAATGGTCGACGAGCTGCTCCACATCGCGCGGCGCTTCGCCGATGCCGGCACCACCGTCTTGATGGTCGAGCAAAACGTGCGCAAGGCGCTGGCGGTGGCCGACCGCGGTTATGTGCTCGAAAACGGCCGGCTCGTCGCCAGCGGTGCGGCGACGCTGCTCGCCCGCGCCAAGGTCGTGCGCCAAGCCTACCTGGGCACACAGGCCAGATCCAGCAGCAGCCAATCAGCAAAGGAGACCACCGTGTCCGACCTGTCGATGTTGATCAACGGCCTTGAGGTCAGCGCCGAAGGCGGGCGCACTTTCGAGCGTCGAAACCCGCTCGACGGCAGCGTCGCCACCCGCGCGCCAGCCGCCAGCGTCGCCGATGCCGTCGCCGCGGTCGACGCCGCGGCCGAGGCCTTCAAGACCTGGGGCCAGACCGGGCCCGGCTTGCGCCGCGCGCTGCTGCTCAAGGCCGCCGACGCGCTGGAGGCGAAGACGCCAAAGTTCATCGAATCGGTGCCGGCGGAAACCGGCGCCACCGGCCATTGGGCGGGCTTCAACGTCTTTCTCGCCGCCGGCATGATCCGCGAGGCCGCAGCGCTAACCACGCAGATCAGCGGCGAGGTGATCCCGTCGGACGTGCCCGGCTCGCTGGCGATGGGCGTGCGCCAGCCGGCCGGCGTGGTGCTCGGCATCGCGCCCTGGAACGCGCCCATCATCCTGGGCGTGCGTGCCATCGCCACCCCGCTGGCCTGCGGCAATACGGTGGTCTTCAAGGGCAGCGAGAACTGTCCGCGCACGCACCAGTTGATCGTCGAGGCTTTTCAGGATGCGGGCTTCCCGCCCGGGGTGCTGAACTACATCACCAACGCGCCGGCCGACGCGGCGGCGGTGGTCGACGCGATGATCGCGCAAGCAGCAGTGCGGCGCGTCAACTTCACCGGCTCGACACGCGTCGGCAAACTCATCGCCTTGACCTGCGCCAGATATCTGAAGCCGGCGGTGCTCGAGCTCGGTGGCAAGGCGCCGCTGATCGTGCTCGACGATGCCGACCTCGACGACGCGGTCAACGCCGCCGCGTTTGGGGCCTTCGCCAACAGCGGCCAGATCTGCATGTCCACCGAACGCCTCATCGTCGACTCAAAAATAGCCGACGACTTTGTCGCGCGCTTTGCCAAGAAAGCGCGCAGCCTGCCGCTCGGCGACCCGCGCAAGCCCGAGCCGGTGGTGCTCGGATCGGTGATCGGCATGGGCACCGTCGAACATTGCAATGCGCTGATCGACGACGCACTCGCGCTCGGCGCCAAGCTCGTCTGCGGCGGCAAGGCCGACAGCACGCTGATGCCGGCGACGGTGCTCGACCGCGTCACGCGAAAGATGCGCCTCTACCACGAAGAGACTTTCGGCCCGGTGAAATGCATCGTGCGTGTCGACGGTGTCGACGCCGCGGTGGACTGCGCCAACGACAACGAATACGGCCTCTCGGCAGCGGTCTTCGGGCGCGATATCGCACGCGCAATGAACGTTGCGCGGCGCATCGAGTCCGGTATCTGCCATGTCAATGGGCCGACCGTGCACGACGAAGCACAAATGCCTTTTGGCGGCGTCAAGGGCAGTGGCATGGGCCGCTTCGGCGGCCTCGCCGGGGTCCACGAATTCACGGATCTGCGCTGGATCACGGTGCAGACGACGCCGCGCAGTTATCCGTTCTGAGCCGCGTTGCGAGCAGCCGCCGCGGGCGTCTCGACGCGGTAGCGCTCGAAAGGCACACCCTGGTACGTTTCGGTCACGGCGGCCACCAACCCTAGACCGGCACGCGCAAACACTGGGCGCGAAAACGGGGTCGCCCAGGCGCTGAACCGCTGCACGCCGGCAGCGCGGGCCTGTGCCATCGCATGGCCGAGCAGCTTCGAGCCGAGGCCCTGCCGCGTCAGGCGGGGGTGCACGTAGAGCGAGTGCACTTCGCCGCTGTCGTCGACGCCGCAAAAGCCGGCGATGCCGTCAACGGCCGGCGTAGTGGCCACCCAGGTCGTCGCGCTGAAGATGTAGTGCCGAAAGGCGGCGCTGTCGGCACCGAACGACGCCCAGGCGGCGACCTGCTCGGCCGAGTAAACCTGCGGCCCGAGCGTCAGCGCGCAATCGGCGTAGAGCTGCACCAGCGCGACGATGTCGCGATCAACAGCGACGCGGAATTGAAACGTTAGGCCGCCGACCATGTTCAACTGATGAGCCGACGAACTGGTCGCCTGAGTGGCCGAGAGCAAGTTAAGTCGGCGCGAGGGCGATCAGGCGGACTGACGGCGTCGCAACCAACCGCCCATGGCGACCAAGCCCAGCGCCATCATGGCCCAGGTACCGGGTTCGGGAACAACCGTCACGAAGGCGCGGATCTCGCCGCCACCGAATTTGCTGGTATGGATGTTGAAGTAGGCTTTGCCGTCGGTCAGGTTGCTCACCAGCCGGACTTCAGCCGCCGCGGCCGTGCCACCGCTGGCGGCGACATAAGCTGCCGAATAAGAGCTGGTCAGCGCCATGTCGATAACCCTGACGTAGCTGCCGCTGCTCACACCCAGCGGAAAGCCGGGCAGGATGCCGCCCGTGGCCAGCGCCACGCCTGCCGTGCCGGCATTGGGCAAAGCGGTGCAGCAATGGATGTGGGCGTTGGTGGTCAAGCCGGACAGGCCCGACCAGGTGGCGTTGATGGCCAGCGTGTGGCCGTCGTCGTCGTACTCCATGGTCAGCGCGCCGGTGCCTGTGGCTCCGAACAACTCGGGGCCGAAGCTGCCCTGGAAGATCGTCAAGTGGGCATGGGCAGGCAGGACTGCAGCCAGCGCCAGTGCCGCGGTGGCAACAATTTTGCGGGGAGTCAGGTTCATGGGTGCGGCTCCTGTGGATTGGTGGTGTCACCCGACCGACAAGATCGGACGACAAATTGTGTGCCCATTCGTCCGCCAGTGTTTGCCTGCGGGACGCTCATCCCTCAATCAAGGGGCGGGTTGAGACCGATGACGAGGCCATGCGGCCCACGTCGATCCAAAATCAGCTGAAGAGCCGCCGCGCCACCACCGAGCCCGCGGCCAGATCGCGCGATTCCAGCGTCTGGTACATCGACGCCAGCTCCTTGCCGATCGCGTTGAAGGCATGCAGCGACACAGGTGCACCTACGCTGTCGACCGCGGTCGCGTCCAGGTCTTCGGCGAGCCCGGTGGCGGCGCGGTGCCAGGCCGGGAAGGGTTCGGCCGCTTCGGCGGTCTGTGGCACGTCCAGGCTCAGATCGACCTCGCGCAGCGCGGCGTTTTGCGGGTCGTCGGACAGCGCTGTCTGGGCATCGAAGCCGAGCACGAGCACCGGCGGTGCGCCCTCTTCCGCCGCCGGCAGCACCAGCCGGCCCGGCAACGCACCCGGCACAAAACCATGCCGCGCCGCGGTCTGCTGCACATAGGCCACCGACCAGGCCACCGAATTGGCGCGCAAGTTCAATGTGAGTTGGGCGTCGAGTGGGCTCGCAAATCCGTCGAGCTCACGCGCCCGGGCGATCACGTCGAGCATGTCGGGAAAGTCGGGCAGTGCACCGACGCCGTCGGCAAAATCCTGCACCTTCTGCACAAATTCGGAGTACTCGATTTCGTTCAGCGCACCGCTGCGGTTGGCGAGCTGCACCCCGGCCTGGAACTCGCCGTAGGCGGCGCCTGGGGTCGGTGTTTCCCACTCTGCCGTGTCCACCGTGAGGCCTTCGATGAACATCGGCTTGGCGCCGGCACGCCGGCTTGCCGGCAGGTGCGCGGCGGCGATATCGCCGGACACTGGAGCCTCCATCGTCAAGGGCACGATGACGTCGATCAGCGCATCGAGCTTGGCGCTGCGCCGCCGTGGCTGCACCGCCGGCGCGCCTTCGGCCAGCGCAGGCGCCACGTCGGCATGCAGCGGCGGCTCGGTGCGCTCCAGCGTTTCGGCGTCGAGGCGCTTGACGCGCCCGCGACGCACCGACCACAGTGCGTGCAGGGCCAGGCCCAGCAGCACCACGCCGGCAGCGATGGCGAGCGCAGTGCCGAGTGTCATCACACGAGCTTCATGCCGCTTCGGCCAGGGTCACGGCGGCGTCCATGTCGACCGCGACGATGCGCGAGACCCCTTGTTCCTGCATCGTCACGCCGATCAGTTGTTCGGCCATTTCCATCGCGATCTTGTTGTGGCTGATGAAGAGGAACTGGGTGCCGCGGCTCATCTCGTTGACGAGTTTGCAGTAGCGCTCGGTATTGGCGTCGTCGAGCGGCGCATCGACTTCGTCGAGCAGGCAGAACGGTGCCGGGTTGAGCTGGAAGATCGCAAAGACCAGGGCGATCGCGGTGAGCGCTTTTTCACCACCCGAGAGCAGATGGATGGTCGAGTTCTTCTTGCCCGGCGGCTGCGCCAGCACCTGCACGCCGGAGTCAAGAATTTCGTCGCCGGTCATCACCAGGCTGGCCGAACCGCCACCAAAGAGGCTCGGGAACATGCGGCCAAAATGTTCATTGACCTGCGCAAAAGTCTGGCCGAGCAGGTCGCGTGTTTCATGGTCTATTCTGCGGATCGCATCTTCGAGCGTGGTCATCGCTTCGACGAGATCTGCGTTCTGCGCATCGAGGAAAGTTTTTCGCTCGCGCGATTGGGTGAGTTCGTCGAGCGCGGCCAGGTTGACCGCGCCGAGTGCGGCGACTTCGCGCTGAAGGCGGTCGATCTCGCCTTGCAGACCGGCCAGCTTGACACGCCCTTCTTCGATCGATTTGGCCAGCAGCTCGCGGTCGGCCTGCGCCGCGTCGAGCTGCTCGGAATATTGCGCACCACCGAGCGATGCGGCCTGTTCTTCGAGCTGCAGCTTGGTGATCTTCTCGCGCAGCGGGTCCAGGCTGTGCTCGAAGCCGTGGCGCTGTTCGTCACCCGAGCGCAGCTTGGCGGTGAGGTCATCGTGCTCGCTGCGCAGCGCGGCCTGCGCCTGCTCGCGCTGCAAGCGCAAGGCCAGCGCGGTCTGCAAGCCGGCCTGCGAGGCGGCATCGTCGAGCGAACCGAGTTCAAGCTCCATCTGCGTGCCGGCCTGGCTGTTTTTCTGCTGTTGTTCGAGCGCGGTGGCGATCGAGCGCTCCAGCTCGGCGCGGCGGTTGCCCAGCGCACGCGCCTGGAACTGCGCTTCCTGCGCCTGGCGCTCAAGCCCGCGTTGCTGCTCGCGGGCGTCGGTCAGCGCACGTTCGGCGTTGATGACCAACTCGTCAAGCTCGGCATGGCGCTCCTGCGTCGTCGCCAGCTGCATATCGAGTTCTTCAAAGCGCGCTTCGCCGGTGGCCCGCCGTTCAGCGAAGTCTTCGAGCTGGGCGTCGATCTCGGCGAGCTCGCCGTCGAGCTGCACCTGGCGCGACTGCACCGCATCGGCCTGCTGCGTCAGGCGCAGCAGTTCGACATGCAGCGCATGCCCGCGGGTCTGCGTGTCGGCAGCTTCGCGCCGCGCGGTGACCAGGCGCAGCGACGCATCGGTGAAAGCCGCGTCGAGCCGCACCAGCGCGGTCCGGCTTTCATCGGTGATGAGGGCCTGTGCACGCAATTGGCGATCGAGGTTCTCGATTTCCTGCGCCCGCGCCAGCATGCCGGCCTGCTCGGAGTCGGGCGCGTAGAAGGTCACCGCAAACTGCGATACCGCATGGCCGTCGCGGGTCATGATGACCTCGCCGTGAGTGAGCTTGGCGCGGGCCGCCAGCGCTTCGTCGATCGTCGCTGCGGTGTAAACCCCTTCGAGCCAGTCGACCAGCAGCGCTTTCAGGCCGGCATCGTTGAGACGCAGCAGGTCCGACAGCCGCGGCAGCGTCTGGTGCGGGTCGCTGATCGCCGCTGCGGGTGGTGAATAAAACGCCAAACGCGCCGGTGGCGCATCGGCGGCGAAGGCGCGCACCGTATCCAGCCGGCTCACCGCAAGCGCGTGCAGGCGTTCGCGCAATGCGGCCTCGAGTGCGGTCTCCCAGCCCGCGACGATATGCAGTCTGGTCCACAGGCCTTGCAGGCCATCCAGGCCGTGGCGCGCCAGCCAGGGTTTGAGCTTGCCTTCGGTCTGGACTTTTTCTTGCAGCGCACGCAGCGCATCGAGGCGGGCGCTGATATCGGCCTGCTTGGCGCCGTCACGATTGGCGGCCTCCTGCTGCGCACGGCGCTGCTCGTCGAGCGCGGGCACCTGTGTTTGCAGATCGTGCAAGCGGCCTTCGGCCTCGGCTTGCGCGGCGTCGGCACTGGTGGTCTGCAGCTTCAATGTCTCAAGCCGGGCCAGATCGGGTGCGACCAGGATGCCCCGCTCGCCGCCGAGGCGCTCGCGGCGCGCCTGCGACTGGCGGCTCTGTTCGTCGACGCTGCGGCTCTCCGCAGCCAGCACCTGGATCTGCTGCTGCACCTGGTTGACCAGCGCGCGCTGCGTATTGCTCGCCGCCTGCGCGGTGCGCACCGAGTCTTCAATCGCCGGCAGGCGATCGGCCTGCTCATGTGCCTGTGCCAGCAGCAGCTCGTTTTGTTCGTTAGCCGTTTCGATCTGGCCGGCGATCGTGGCCTGCTCGACCCGGGCCTCGTCCTGGCGCTGCGCCCATTGCGCGTTTTGCACACCCAGTTCGGCCATCCGCTGCTCGATGCGCTGGCGGCCTTCGACGACATAGCGGATGCGTTCTTCGAGGCGGCTGACGTCGAGTGCCGCGTCGGCCAGCGCGCCCTGCGCAAGCTGGAGCCGGTCGCCGCTGGCGTAATGCGCCTGGCGCACGTTGTCGATCTGCGCTTCGAGGTGGCGAAGTTCCGCCAGCCGCGATTCGAGCGCGGTGCTGGCTTCGGCCACCGCGCGCTGGGCGCGCTCTTGTTCACCGGCGGCGTCGCGGGTTTTCAGGAACCAGAGCTGATGCAGCTTGAGCGTGCCCTGCTCTTGCAGCGCGCGGTATGTTTTTGCAACCTCGGCCTGCTTTTCCAGCTTGTCGAGGTTGTTGTTCAGCTCGCGCAGGATGTCGTCGACGCGGGTCAGGTTTTCGCGGGTGTCCCTGAGCCGGTTTTCGGTTTCGCGGCGGCGCTCCTTGTATTTGGAAACACCGGCAGCTTCTTCGAGAAACAGGCGCAGCTCTTCGGGGCGCGACTCGATGATCCGGCTGATCGTGCCCTGGCCGATGATCGCGTAGGCGCGCGGCCCGAGGCCGGTGCCGAGAAAAACGTCCTGCACATCGCGCCGGCGCACCGGCTGGTTGTTGATGTAGTAGCTGCTCGTGCCGTCGCGCGTGAGCACGCGTTTGACGGCAATCTCGGCAAAGGTATTCCACTGCCCGCCGGCACGCGAGTCGGCGTTGTCGAAGACGAGTTCGACGCTGGCCCGGTTGGCCGGTTTGCGCAGCCCCGAGCCGTTGAAGATGACGTCCTGCATCGACTCGCCGCGCAACTCGCTGGCCTTGCTTTCGCCGAGCACCCAGCGCACCGCATCCATGATGTTGCTCTTGCCGCAGCCGTTGGGGCCGACGACGCCGACACGCTGGCCCGGCAGTTGAAAGGTGGTCGGCTCGGCGAAGGATTTGAAGCCGGCAAGCTTGATCTGGTTCAGGCGCATCGAAAGGGTCGCCGCGCGGCATCAAGCCGCACATCCAAGTTCTTGATTTGATTGATAAATCGAGCCGTGAGCCGGCACGATGCAGGGCCCGGATGATAGCATCGCGCCCCTGCTGAACTGCCGCCCAGAGAATGCCCAAAGCGATGCCCAAGATCACGTCGAACAAGTCGCCAAAGAGCATGCCAACGGGCGCGCTGGCGAGCCCACCAAAAGCCATGTCGGCCGCTGCCGAGGCGCCACGCAACCGGCAGCGCGCCAAGCCCGCAACACCGCCAAGCGCGCCGAGCAGGCAGCTCGATATCTTCCCGAACCCGGCGCCGCAGCGCGACTATGTGATCCGCTTCGACGTGCCCGAGTTCACCTGCCTGTGCCCACTGACCGGGCAGCCCGACTTTGCCCATTTCCGCATCGACATCGTGGCCGACAAGACCTGCGTCGAGTTGAAGAGCCTGAAGATGTATTTCTGGAGTTTTCGCAACGAAGGCGCGTTTCACGAGCGGGTGACGAACGCAATAGTCGACGATATCGTGGCTGCGATCCGTCCGCGCTTTGTGCGCATCCATGCCGACTGGTTTGTGCGTGGTGGCATCCGAACTTTTGTCACCGCCGAGTACCGCAGACGAGGCTGGAAGCCGCTGCCGGCGGTTGACCTGCCGGCGGCATGACCAGCGCCGCGCCGCCCGCATCGCCGCGAGCTTTGCCCACCTCCGCGCCAACGCGCCCGGCGTACCAGAAGTTCGATGTCCGCGTCGCGCCGAGCGCCATCGATGGCCTCGGTGCCTACGCCGCTGAAAACATCGGCGCCGGCCTGAAGATCGGCGAAATCCGCGGCGAGACGATCAGTGTCGATGAAGCGCGCATCCGCGCCACGCGCAGCGAGCGGATCATGATCGTCGAGCTCTCGGCCAGGCGCGCGATCGACTTCAGCAAATCCGCCGACCCGATGCGCTACGTAAACCATTCCTGCCAGCCGAATGCGCGCCTGAGCATCGACAACGGCCGTGTCGAGTTTTATGCGCTGCGCGCGATTGCGCTCGACGAAGAAATCACTGTCGACTACGGCGAAACGCATCACGACGGCAAACTGGTCTGCCGCTGCGGCGCGCCGGGTTGCGTGGGCTGGCTCTGAAGCCAACGCGCTGTGCGGCTGGTCTTTCCGCACCGCGTCGCCTATCTTTACAGCAACGTCCTTGCCACGGAAGGAGCTGCACCATGCCCGAAGAGACTGCAAGAAACAGCCGTGTCCGCTGGATCGTTTCGCTGCTGGTCGCGATCGCGCTCGCGCTCGGGTTTGGCGGCGGCATCATCTTTGCGCAAGCCGGCGGTGGCGCGATGTTCAACGTTTGCGCGACCACCCTGGTGCCACCGGGCGGGCCGCCGGTGCCGGTGCCAGGGGGCGCTGTGACGATTCCAGCCGGTGGTGTGATCGCGCCGGGAACACCCTGCGCAGCAGGGGACACCTGCAAAACATCAGGCGCGGCCTGCGGCGCTTTCAATCTCTGGAAATGCACCGATGTCTACGTCACGAGGACCGGTGTTTGCAGCTGCGAATGCCAGTAGGCCAAACGGCGCGGGGGCCTGCCGGCGCATCGTGCTGTAGGGGGCTGCGCATCACTGCAGCGCCCGCAGGGCCTGACGAAACCCGTCGAGGTAGACCTCGAACTGCTGCAAGTCGTTGTGCCCCGCGCCGGGCACGCGCAGCAGTTCGGCGTGCGGCGCGCGCTTGAGCAGGCGGTCGCTGTGCACCGGCGCGATCAGGGTGTCGGCATCACCGTGCACCAGCAGCACCGGCGTCTTGATGCGCGCCAGCGCTTCGTCGGTGCGCAAGGGATAACGCAACACCGCGGCCGGCACGCCGGGGTAGTGATCGGCGGTCACGGCCTGCATGTTTTCGAAGGGCGACACGAGTACGGTCAGCTCGGGTTGCAGCTCGGCGGCCAGCGCCGCGGCGAGCCCGGTGCCTAACGATCGACCGTAGATGACGCGCTTCTTGCCGGCGTATCGCTGCGCGACGGCGTCCCAGGCGGTGCGCACATCGGCATGCAATTGCGCTTCGCTTTCGATTCTGCGGCTGCTCTTGCCATAACCGCGGTAGTCGATCATGAAGAGGTCGAAGTTGGCGCGGCGGTAGAAGTCGGCGTTGACAAACCAGCTCTGCAGGTTGCCGGCGTTGCCATGCAGAAAGAAGACGACACCGGTCGGTGCGGGCAGGCGCAGGTGCAGCGCGTTCAGCCGCGCGCCGGGCACGTCAATCCAGGTTTCGTGGACATCGGCGCCAAGCTCGAAGCGGTGATCGGCGGGCAGCACCATCGGCGCAAAGAGCAGGCGCTCCTGGCCGAACCACAGTGCCGCCAAGGCGCTGGCACAGACGGCTGCGGCGGCCAGCGCAGCGACAAGCAGCGTGCGCCAGATCCTGCCCGGCATCGTCTGCATCGTCTGCATCGACGGCATCGACGGCATCGCTCGCCTCGCCGGCATCAAGCCGATGCGGGCAGCGGCTGTGCCTGCCCGACCATCAGCCGCGGGTGCATCACCCGGAACCACAGCCGCGGCACGGTGGCCAGAAAGATGCAGCCCGAATAGCCGGTTGGCAACTGCGGACCGGGCAGCGGCTCGAGCGTCGCAAACGGCTTCCAGGCGTGCATGTGGTGGTCACTGTGGCGCTGCAGGTTGGCCGTCATTGCATTCGTCAGCGCATGGTCGGCATTCCACGCGTGCTGCACCGCAAAGGGTTCGCGCCGGCCGTTGATCACCGCGCGCTGCAAGCCGTAATGTTCGATGTAGTTGATCGTCTCGAGCAGGAATACCGCGTACACCGCCTGCACGACCCAGAACAGCAAGGCGAGGCCACCGCCGAAGATCAACAGCGCAGCCAAGCCGACGCCTTGCAGCAGCGTTGCCCAGAGCAGCGGGCTGCTGCGCCAGCCGCGCTTGAACTGCTGCAAGCGTTGTGCTTCCAAGGCCCACGCACTGCGCCAGCTGCCAACCAGCGTGCGTGGCAAAAATCGCCACAGGCTTTCGCCATGACGTGCCGATGCCGGGTCGTCGAAAGTCGCCGCGCGCGGGTGGTGGCCGCGGTAATGTTCGACCATGAAGTGGCTGTAGAGCACGCTGCCCATCAACAGCCAACCGCCGAAGCGATCGAGCTTCGATTTCGAATGGCCGAGTTCGTGCGCAAAGGTGATGCCCTGGCTGCCGGTGACGCCGCCGATGCCGATGCCGAGCGCTACCGCCGCGGCAGCAGTGATGCCGTCGGACTGCGCGACCCAGACCCCGACGCCAAGCAAGCCCAGCTGCAGCGGCACATGCATCTGCACACAGAATCGATGCCAGCGTGTTGCTGCGGTCGCGGGTGGTGAATGCCGCAGCGCCGGCACCAGCTCGGCCAGCGCAAACAGGACCTGCGCCGAAGTCATCAGGCCCCAGGCGGCCCAGGGCGAATGCAGCGCGGCGAGCGCTACGCCGATGAGCAAAAACCAGGGCAAGGCAAAGCGGGAGGAGGTCCAGGTCGGCATGGCGGCGATCATCGCTGCTCGAGCCGACCACGGCAACCGGCGGCAACCGGCGATGCCGCAGCGATGCCGCGGCGCCGCCGGATAATCGCCCGATGAATCCCTTGTTGCGGCGCCTGCACCCCTACCCTTTCGAGCGCTGGCGCGAACTCAGTCGCGATGTCACGCCGCCGGCCGGGCTGCGGCCGATCGGCCTGGGCATCGGCGAGCCGCGCCACGCGACGCCGGCGTTGATCGAAGAGGCGATCGTCGCCGCGATGTCGGGCTTGTCCAGCTACCCCGCCACGGCCGGCGAGCCGGCCTTGCGCGAAGCGATGGCCGCCTGGGTCCATCGCCGCTACCGCGTGCAGCTCGACCCAGCGACGCAGGTGCTGCCGGTGAACGGCTCGCGCGAAGCGCTGTTTGCGATCGCGCAGGTCGTGATCGACCCGACACAGCCCGGCGCGACCGTCGTCTGCCCGAATCCTTTTTATCAAATCTACGAAGGTGCGGCGCTGCTCGCCGGTGCGCAAACCGCGTTTGCCAACAGCGACCCCGCGTTGCACTTCGCGGCGCGCTGGGACCAGATCACGGCAGCGACCTGGGGCCGCACCCAACTGCTCTACGTCTGCTCGCCGGGCAACCCGACCGGCGCGGTGATGCCGCTGGCTGAATGGCAAATGTTGTTCGAGTTGAGCGACCGCCACGGTTTTGTGATCGCCAGCGACGAGTGTTACTCGGAGATCTATTTCCGCGATGAACCGCCGCTGGGTGCGCTCGAAGCGGCGCAAGCGCTCGGGCGCAAGGACTTCGATCGCCTGATCGTTTTTACGAGCCTGTCCAAGCGCAGCAACGTGCCCGGTTTGCGCTCGGGTTTTGTGGCTGGTGATGCCCGGTTGTTGAAGGATTTTTTGCTCTACCGCACTTACCACGGCAGCGCGATGAGCCCGCTCGTGCAGCGCGCGAGCATCGCGGCCTGGAACGACGAAGTGCATGTGATCAACAACCGCGATCTCTACCGGACCAAGTTCTTGCAAGTGACACCGAAGCTGGCCGAAGTGCTGGACGTGCAACTGCCCGACGCAGGTTTTTATCTCTGGGCGGGGCTGCGCGGCGCGCGATCGGGCGAAGGCGACAAAGCGGGTGACGATGTCGCCGCCGCGCTGGCATTGCTCGGTCAATACAATGTGCAAGTCCTGCCGGGCAGCCTGCTGGCGCGCCCAGCACATGGCCACAACCCGGGCGCCGGCCGCATCCGGTTAGCCCTGGTGGCCAGCACCGACGACTGTGTCGAGGCCGCCGACCGCATCGTCCGATTTTGCAAAGAAAACTTCAGAGAAACGAACCCCGCACCATGACCCCAGCAACCACAGCACAACTGCAGAACCTGATCGACATCGCCTGGGAAGGCCGCGCCGAAATCAACGCCACCTCATCGCCAGAAATCCGCGATGCCGTCGAGCATGTCATCGCTGACCTCAACGCCGGCCGGCTGCGGGTTGCCGAGCGCCAGGGTGTCGGGCAATGGACCGTGAACCAGTGGGTCAAGAAGGCGGTGCTGTTGAGCTTCCGCCTCAACGACAACAAGTTGATGCGCGCCGGCGACCTGGGCTTTTTTGACAAGGTGCAAACGAAGTTCTCGCATCTCGATGAAGCCCAGATGCGCGCCACCGGCGTGCGTGTCGTGCCGCCCGCCGTTGCAAGGCGCGGCAGCTATATCGCCAAAAACGTGGTGCTGATGCCGTCCTACGTGAATATCGGCGCCTATGTTGACGAAGGCACGATGGTCGATACCTGGGCCACCGTCGGCTCCTGCGCGCAGATCGGCAAGGGCGTGCACCTGTCGGGCGGGGTCGGCATCGGTGGTGTGCTTGAGCCGTTGCAGGCCAACCCGACGATCATCGAAGACAACTGTTTTGTCGGCGCGCGCTCCGAGGTCGTCGAAGGGGTTGTCGTCGAAGAAAACTCGGTCATCAGCATGGGCGTGTATATCGGCCAGAGCACCAAAATTTATGACCGTGCGACCGGCACCGTGAGCTACGGCCGCATCCCGGCGGGCTCGGTCGTGGTCAGCGGCAACTTGCCGGCAGCCGACGGCACGCACAGCCTGTACTGCGCGGTCATCGTCAAGAAGGTGGATGCGCAGACACGCGCCAAGACGAGCATCAACGAGTTGCTGCGGGCGTGATGTTCAGGCGACGACTTGATTTGGTTCGCAACCTGTGGGCAGGGAGGCCGGCATGAGCGGAAATATGGAAAAGGTGCTTCGCCTGATGGCGGAAAAAAGCGCCTCCGACGTCTACATCTCGGCACAGACGCCGATCCTGATCAAGATCAACGGGCAGATCATGCAGCTCAGCGATCAGCTCGTCACGCCGGCGCAGGTGCGCTCGCTGCTCGGCGAGCTGCTGACGCCGCAGCAGCTCGAGGAGCTCGAAGACAGCAACGAGCTCAACGTCGGCATCGGCATCCCCAAGGTCGGCAGTTTCCGGCTCTCGGCGTTTCGCCAGCGTGGCTCGCTGGCGGCGGTATTCCGCTGCATCCCGACCGAGATTCCGGCGCTCGACACGCTGGGCGTGCCGGTCTCGCTGTCGACCCTGATTCTCGAAAAGCGCGGCCTGCTGTTGATGGTTGGCGCCACCGGCACCGGCAAGAGCACGACGCTGGCGTCGATGCTCGAATGGCGCAACCAGCAGATGACCGGGCATATCCTGGCGATCGAAGACCCGATCGAGTTTTTGTTCACGAACAAGAAGTCGATCGTCAACCAGCGCGAGGTCGGGCGCGACACGACGTCGGTGCAGGTCGCGCTGCGCAACGCCTTGCGCCAGGCGCCGGATGTGATCCTGATCGGCGAGATCCGCGACCGCGAGACGATGACCTCGGCGATTTCTTATGCGCTCTCGGGCCACCTGGTGGTGGCCACGCTGCATGCCAACAACAGCTACCACGCGCTCGGGCGGATCCTGAGTTTTTACGCGCCTGAAGCGCGCTCGGCCCTGCTCGCCGACCTGGCTGCGGGCTTGAAGGCGATCATCTCGCAACGCCTGCTTCGGGCCACCGCCGGCGGGCGCGTGCCGGCGGTTGACGTGCTGCTCACGACCACGCTCACTTCAGAGCTCATCGAGGCCGGCAACTTCAGCGGTGTCAACGAGGCGATGGAAAACTCGATGGCGCTGG